>JBKQRS010000468.1:0-16112 GCA_052143915.1 Bradyrhizobium sp. | reverse complement strand
GTTGCCCAACAATTTCGTTCGGAATGCGCTGATCGTCAGCACCATAATTGTCGGGCAGCCGGTTTTCCGGCATCCGGAAAGTTCCAAAAAGGATGTCCCAGATCGGAAACGTCCCGGCAAAGTTGGTGTTGCCGCCCTCTTCCAGCGCCGTGTGATGCCAGCGGTGAAACACCGGGGTCGCCAGCACGTATTTGAACGGGCCGAGCGTCCAGTTCAGATTGGCGTGGACGAAAGCCGAATGGAATGTCGTGAATGGCCCGACCCAGAGCATGACGTTGGGGGAGATGCCGGCCATCAGCAGGATCACGTCGACCGCAATCGTTCCCAGAAACAGGTTCACCGGGTGGAAGCGCGCCGCCGATATCCAGTCCAGATCTTCAGACGAATGATGGATCGCGTGATATTTCCAGAATGCACCGCCGTGAAAAAGCCGGTGCAGCCAGTACAGCATGAAGTCGGACAGAACCAGGAACAACAGCCCCTGGAGCCACAGCGGCAACTGGGACAAGGGACCGTGGCCATTGTCATAAAAGGCAATCAGTTCGTCGGCGTCATGAATGTTGAAGACCACGCTGGCGCCGAGCACGAGCAACCCGATCCGCAACACGCGCGCGAACAATGGAACAAAGAACCAGTAGCAGATGTCGGTGACGAGTTCACGCTTGCGCCACCAGGGCGCTCCGGGATTACAGGCCCAGAAATGGGTGAGCACCGAAAACACCAGCGCCAGCACGATCGTGATGGGCACCACCTTGGCGATCGTCTGGCCGAGCATCTCGACGACTTCAAGGGTTAGATTGGACATGGCGGCCTCATGTGATCAGGGATTTCAGAGGTACGCTCCGCCGCTTAAGGAGCCGTAAACCAGAAGGCGCCGCGCCGTTTCCTTGTCTCTTATATTAGGCTCCATCGGCGCGACCGCGCATCGATCGCATTGTGCGAAAGGCCTTAATTCCAAATTTACTCTGCTTAAGAACTGCCAGTTCCAGCCATGTTTGCTCAATCGAATTAACCGCGCCGCAATTGTCCGACTTTAGGGTGCGCCATGGTCACGGTGCTGAGAACGCCGGCGAGACCACAGTTAGTTCGACCAGCCACGTGTTCACATGGAGTTACCTATGAAGAATCTGATTGCGCGTTTCGTGAAGGATGAGTCCGGCGCCACCGCCATCGAATACGGCTTGATTGCAGCCGGCATTTCGCTCGCGATTATCGCTGTCGTTAACGGCCTCGGCAGCAACCTGAACACCAAGTTCAGCTCGATCAACACCTCGCTGAAGTAAGCGACGGTTACAGACCGACATCAAAGGCCTCGGTCAATCCGAGGCCTTTTTTGCTTCTGCTTGCAGTCAACGGCGTAAGTCATGCGTACCACACCAGCCGCCCCTGCCGCGGCAAGACCAGTGTCCGTGCCATCCGGCGGCCGGAGCTACTCGCCGACGGAGTTGGTCTGTGCCGCGCTGGCGCTGGCGCTACTCGTTCTAGCCTGCCGCATTGCAAGCGTTTGGTGGTAGGTCGCTGCCATTTCCCGATTGTTCACCTATGAACGCTAGGTTCGGACGATTATCGTAGCTCTCGTCAGCAGCACAGGCCGCTTATCCATGATCCTCGACGTTGCCCGCCTCCTGCTGTTTCCAGCCCTGATGGCGTTTGCGGCGGCGAGTGACCTCTTCACCATGACGATTTCGAACCGGGTATCGCTGGCGCTGGCGGCGGGCTTCCTGGCCCTGGCGATCCTGAGCGGCATGGGACTTTCCGATATCCTCTCGCATCTGGGTGCCGGCGCCACCGTGCTCGCGGTGGCCTTTGCCTGTTTTGCCATGGGCTGGGTCGGCGGCGGAGACGCCAAGGTCGCCGCCAGTGCGGCGCTTTGGTTCGGTTTCGGCCATCTGCTGAATTATCTGCTCTATGCCTCGTTGTTCGGCGGCGCCCTGACGCTATTGCTGCTCCAGTTCCGGCAATGGCCATTGCCTTACCCGCTGGCCGGCCAGGCCTGGCTGCTCCGATTGCACGCCAAGGAAACCGGCATTCCCTACGGCATCGCGCTCGCCATCGGCGCATTGGTGGTCTACCCGGAGACGGAATGGATCAAGGCGGTCGACCTGACGCAGTTCGTCTTTCGCTGACCGCCCCAGCGGTAAACCCGCTGTTAAGGCGATTTAGATACGCCTCATTAACCATGCTTTGACGAATAACTGGTCAACTCCCATCACGGCGACGGAAGCGTCGCAGCGTAATGTGGAAAGTGAAGCGTATGAATACCGCACGCATTGTCGTCCTGACCATCGCTGTCGGTGCCGGCGGCGTCGCGGCCTATCCTGCGAGTGGGTCGGACAGCAAGTCGCCTCCGGCGGAGCCGGTTGCGCAACTGCAGACCGTCGACGTGCTCGTGGTCAAATCCGATATCGGCCTTGGCCAGACGGCCACGCCTGACGACATGCAGTGGCATTCCTGGCCGGCGGCAGCGACGAGCAACACCTCCATTCGCCGCAACGAGCGCCCGGATGCGACCGCCCCCGATGATCAGAGCGCGCGGCGCGGCAACATCAATGTGGTTCGCTACGGAGTCACAAATCCGACCACGATACAGAAGTGACCAAGAGGACTTATCGATATGAGATACAGGGGAAATCAGCCGATGCGGACTTTTCTGATCCGCGCCCTGTCGTGTTCGGCCGCCGCCGCGATGACGCTCAATCCGGTCCTGGTCCCGGCGGTAGCGAGCGACTATCGCCCCGTCGCGCCGGTCGCCGCCGACGGACAGATGAACGCGCGCTTTCTCGCACTCGGCGTCGGCAAATCAATCGTGATCGATTTGCCGCGCGACATCAAGGATGTGCTGGTCGCCGACCCGAAGGTTGCAAACGCCGTCGTGCGTTCGGCGCAGCGCGCCTACATCATCGGCGCGGCGGTCGGTCAGACCAACATCGTGTTCTTCGATTCCGCGGGCCAGCAGATCGCGGCCTATGACATCGCCGTCAAGCGCGACCTCAATGGTGCGCGCGCCGCGCTGAAGGCGGCACTGCCGAATTCCGACATCCAAATCGAAGGCCTCGGCGACGCCGTGATACTTACCGGCACCGCGGCGAGCCCGATCGAGGCACAGCAGGCCGGCGATCTCGCCGCGCGGCTGGCCGGCGGCCCCGAAAAGGTCGTCAACTCCATCACGGTCCGGGGCCGCGACCAGGTGATGTTGAAGGTCACGGTCGCCGAAGTCGCGCGTTCGATCATCAAGCAGTTGGGCATCGACCTCAGCGGCCAGCTCAACTACGGCACCGCGGTCGTGAACTTCAACAACGCCAATCCCTTCACGCAAACCGGTCAGCCGCTCGTCGCTGGTAACGCCATCACCACGTCGTTCGGCTCGACCCCGTCGGTCAAGGCCACCGTGCGGGCGATGGAGAGCGCCGGCGTGGTGCGAACGCTGGCGGAGCCGAATCTGACGGCAATTTCCGGCGAGTCGGCAACATTCATCTCCGGCGGCGAGTTTCCGATTTCGACCGGCGTGACCTGCCAAACGACGGCCGCGGGCTCCGTCGGGCAATGCGCGCCATCGATCGCCTTCAAGAAATTCGGCATTTCGCTGAACTTCACGCCGGTCGTACTCACCGAGGGCCGGATCAGCCTGCGGGTAATGACGGAAGTATCCGAAGTCTCAAACGACAATTCGATCAACATCACCGGCATTCAGGTTCCCTCGATCAAGACTCGCCGCGCGGAGACGACGCTGGAAATTCCCTCGGGCGGCTCGATGGCAATGGCCGGGCTGATCCAGGACCAGACCAAGCAGGCGATCAACGGACTCCCCGGTCTCTCGCAACTGCCGGTCCTGGGCTCGCTGTTCCGCAGCCGGGACTACATCAACAACCAGACCGAGCTGATGGTGCTGGTGACGCCCTATATCGTTCGGGCCGTCAAGCAGAAGGACCTGTCGCGTCCGGATGACGGGTTTGCCTCGGCTTCGGATCCGCAATCGGATCTTCTGGGCAACATCAACCGGATCTACGGCGTTCCCGGCCGCGTCGAACCGGCCGGGAATTATCGCGGCACCTACGGCTTTATCACTGATTGAGGCGGGACGAGGACGAACAAGATGACAGCCAAGATACCCGTCGACTGCAAGCGCGCCCTCCGCATCGCGGGGGCGCTTGCCGGTCTCGCCATAGCTCTCGGCGCCTGCACGCATACCGACGAAGTGGTGGCGACGGCGAGCGTCCCTGACGATTACCGGCTGCGGCATCCGATCGCGATCCAGGAGGCCGACCGTTCCATCGTGATTTTCGTCGGTCAAGCGCGCGGGGGCCTGTCCGCCGAGCAACGCGCCGACGTGATGGGGCTGGCGCAGAGCTGGCTCCATGAAGGAACCGGCGCGATTGTGGCCGATGTGCCGGTCGGCACGCCCAATGCGCGGACGGCCGCGGATGCGTTCCGGGAAGTTCAGGCGCTGCTTTCGGCGGCCGGCGTGCCGCCGCGCGGCATCACGGTCCGCCACTACCATCCAGAGGACCGGCGCCAGCTGGCAACGATACGATTGAATTATCCGAAAATCTCCGCCGTGGCCGGGCCGTGCGGATTGTGGCCTGAGGATCTCGGCCCCTCCATCAAGGACAAGAGCTATCTCGAAAACAAGCCGTACTACAATTTCGGCTGTGCCTATCAGCGCAATATGGCGGCGATGATCGACAATCCGTCGGACCTCGTTCAGCCGCGTCCTGAAACCCCAGCCTATACGATGCGGCGCACGGAAGGCTTTGAAAAGTATCGCAAAGGCACCACGACCACGACGACCTATCCCGAAGCCGATAAGGCCAAACTCAGCGATACAGGCAAATGATCAGCTACGCACGCCAGAGTTCCGAACTGCAGACGGACGTCACTCCGCCGCCCGTGGACGATCACATCGCCCCGGCCCCGCGCGTGTCGGTGCAGGCTTTCTGCGAGACCGTGGAAACCGCCGCGGCGGTGCAGTCGGCGGGTGAAGATCGGCGCCTCGACAAGGCCCATCTGAAGATTCAAATGGGCGGCATGGCGGCGGCAATCGAGGCCTATCGCAGCGCGCCTACTCCGAACGTGATCATTCTCGAGACCGAAGGCCGCAACGACATCCTCACCGGCCTCGATCAACTCGCAACCGTGTGTGATTCCGGAACGCGCGTCATCGTGATCGGCCGCATCAATGACGTCACGCTGTATCGCGAATTGGTCCGCCGCGGCGTCAGCGACTATGTGATTGCGCCGGTCACTGCCATCGACGTGGTGCGCTCGATCTGCGGGCTGTTTTCCTCGCCCGAAGCAAAGGCCGTCGGTCGTATCATCGCCGTCGTCGGCGCAAAGGGCGGTGTCGGCGCCTCCACTATCGCGCACAACGTGGCCTGGGCCATCGCGCGCGATCTTGCGCTGGATTCCGTGGTGGCCGATCTCGACCTCGCCTTCGGCACCGCCGGCCTTGACTACAACCAGGACCCCCCGCAGGGGATCGCCGACGCGGTGTTTTCGCCGGACCGCGTCGATACCGCGTTTATCGACCGACTGCTGTCGAAATGCACCGACCATCTCAGCCTGCTGGCGGCGCCGGCAACGCTGGAGCGGGTCTACGACTTCGGCGCCGAAGCCTTCGATGCGATCTTTGACACGCTTCGCACGACGATGCCCTGCATCGTGCTCGACATTCCCCATCAATGGTCGGGGTGGACCAAGCGCGCGTTGGTGGGCGCGGACGATATCCTGATCGTCGCGGCGCCGGACCTTGCAAACCTGCGCAACACCAAGAACATATTCGACCTCTTGAAGGCATCGCGGCCCAACGACCGGACACCGCTTTATTGTCTCAACCAGGTCGGCATACCCAAGCGGCCGGAAATCAATTCCAGCGAATTCGCCAAGGCCATCGAGAGCGAGCCAATCGCGTCGATTCCGTTCGACCCGCAAATGTTCGGCTCGGCGGCCAATAATGGCCAGATGATTGCGGAAATCTCCGCAACCCATCGCAGCACCGAAATGTTCCTGCAGATCGCGCAACGGCTGACAGGCCGCGGCGAGACCAAAAAGCCGCGGGGCTCGTTCCTGTCACCCCTGATCGAGAAGCTGCGGGCGAAGTAACTTGACCCGCTTGGAGTACAGTCGTGTTTGGTAAGCGTAGCGGAACAGAGGGCGATACGAGGGTCGTGAGGCCTGCCGTTGGCGCGCCGGAAACACCTTCCGGCGCCGCGCCAGCGCCGCGTGTTCCATCGCCGCCCACCGTTTCCTCCCCGCCCTTGTCGCCGGCGAAGCCGGCGCCGCCTGCGCCCGCCATCGAAGCGCGGCGTTCGGACACCTATTACCAGGTCAAGGCGACGATCTTCGGCGCCCTGATCGAAGCGATCGACCTTGCCCAGCTCGCCAAACTTGACGGTGAATCGGCGCGCGAAGAAATCCGCGATATCGTCAACGAGATTATCGCGATCAAGAACATCGTCATGTCGATCGCCGAGCAGGAAGAACTGCTCGACGACATCTGCAACGACGTTCTCGGATATGGTCCGCTCGAGCCACTTTTGTCGCGCGACGATATCTCCGACATCATGGTCAACGGCGCCGGGACGGTGTTCATCGAAGTCGGCGGACGAATCCAGCGCACCGGAATTCGTTTCCGCGACAACCAGCAATTGCTGAATATCTGCCAGCGCATCGTCAGCCAGGTCGGCCGGCGCGTCGACGAATCCTCACCGATCTGCGACGCGCGCCTCGCCGACGGCTCGCGCGTCAACGCCATCGTTCCGCCTCTGGCGCTTGACGGTCCTGCACTGACGATCCGCAAGTTCAAGAAGGACAAGCTGACCCTCGACCAGTTGGTCAAGTTCGGCGCGATCACGCCGGAAGGCGCGGAAATCCTGCAGATTATCGGACGCTGTCGCGCCAATGTCCTGATTTCCGGCGGTACCGGCTCCGGCAAGACGACGTTGCTGAATTGTCTGACCAATTACATCGACGACGACGAGCGCATCATCACCTGCGAGGACGCAGCCGAACTCCAGCTGCAACAGCCGCATGTGGTACGGCTCGAAACCCGTCCGCCCAACATCGAGGGCGAGGGTCAGATCACCATGCGCGAACTGGTCAGGAACTGCCTGCGTATGCGGCCCGAACGCATCATCGTCGGCGAAGTCCGCGGACCGGAAGCGTTTGATCTCCTGCAAGCCATGAACACGGGTCACGACGGATCGATGGGAACACTGCATGCCAACAATCCCCGCGAAGCGCTGTCACGCTGCGAATCGATGATCACGATGGGCGGATTTTCGCTGCCCTCGCGGACCATTCGCGAGATGATCTGCGCTTCGATCGACGTCATCATTCAGGCCGCCCGTCTGCGCGACGGCTCCCGGCGCATCACACACATCACCGAGGTGATGGGTATGGAAGGCGACACCATCATCACCCAAGACCTGTTCCTGTACGACATGGTCGGCGAGGACGCCAACGGCAAGATTATCGGCCGGCATCGCTCGACCGGCATCGGACGGCCGCGTTTCTGGGATCGCGCGCGATACTATGGCGAAGAGAAGCGGCTCGCCGCAGCGCTCGACGCCGCTGAAGTCATCGCGGAGGTTTGAGGAGCCCGCCATGAAAATACAAGCACTCGCACTGGCCTTTCTCGCCGCCGCCGCCATCGGCGGCCTGGCGTGGGTTTTTATCTATCCGTTGCTTTCGGGGGAGAAGAAGGCCGAGAGCCGCCGCGCGTCCGTGGCCAAGGCGGAGCCGGTTGCGGCCCGGCAGGTGCAAAAGGACCAGCGCTCGCGCCGCGAACAGATCGAAGGATCCTTGAAGGAAGTCGAAGCCCGGCGCTTGAAGGACAGCAAGGTCCCGCTGACCACCCGCCTCACGCAGGCCGGCCTGAACTGGACCACGCAGAAGTTCATGGTTGTTTCCGGCATTCTGGCGGTGATTTCCTTTGCCCTGGCGATGCTCGCCGGAGGCGGACCGCTTGCGGCCATCGGCCTGGCGTTCGCCGCAGGTTTCGGGCTGCCGCGCTGGATGCTGAGTTTTCTCAAGAAACGGCGGGAAAAGAACTTCCTTCGCGCGCTGCCGGACGCCGTTGACGTGATCGTTCGCGGCATCAAGGCCGGCCTGCCGCTGTTTGAATCCCTCAAGGTGGTCGCGGCCGATGCGCCCGAACCGCTCAAGAGCGAGTTCCTGGCCATCATCGAGACCCAGGCCATCGGCATGCCGCTTGGCGAAGCATGCGGACGGCTGTTCGAACGGATGCCGGTACCGGAGGCGAATTTCTTCGGGATTGTCATCGCGATCCAGCAAAAATCCGGCGGTAATCTCTCCGAGGCCTTGGGTAACCTGTCCAAGGTGCTGCGTGACCGCAAGAAGATGGCTGAGAAAATCCAAGCCATGTCGATGGAAGCCAAGGCCTCCGCGGGCATTATCGGCGCATTGCCACCGATCGTCATGCTGCTCGTTTACCTCACCACCCCCGACTATATCTCCCTGTTATGGACGCATCCGACCGGCCAACTGATGCTTGTCGGCTGCGTGATCTGGATGTCCATCGGCATCCTCGTAATGAAGAAAATGATCAACTTTGACTTCTGACGGTGCAGCATGATTGGATTTCTAGTCGACAAGCTCCACGACCCGCATTTCATGGCCATGCTGCTCGCCGCGATCGCCGTGAGCGCGACGGCCTACACGCTGATCATGCCGCTGTTCGCGGGCGAAGGACTGGCCAAGCGCATGAAGGCGGTCGCCAGCGAACGCGAGCGGATCCGGGCGCGGGAGCGCGAGCGTCTCTCCAAGACCGAAAAGGTCTCGCTGCGTCAGACGCCGAAGCAGATCGTCTCCAAGGTGGTGGAAGATTTCAATCTCGGAAAATGGTTGGCCCAGGAAGCCGCGCGTGAAAAGCTCATCATGGCGGGTTACCGCGGGCACGCGCCTTACGTCACCTTTCTGTTCTTCCGCCTGGTGACGCCCATCCTGCTCTTCATAGCATCGGTGCTGTATGTGTTCGTGATCTCGCATATGGAAAAGTCGGTTCCGGTCAAGATCGGCATGTGCATCGGCGCGGCCTATCTCGGTTTGCAGGCGCCGATGCTGTTCCTGAAAAATGCGATTTCAAAGCGCCAGCTCTCGATCAAGCGCGCCTTTCCGGACGCGCTCGATCTGCTGCTGATCTGCATCGAATCCGGCATGTCGATCGAAACCGCGTTCCGCAAGGTCAGCGTCGAGATCGTGGGCCAGTCGGTGGCGCTGTCCGAGGAGTTCACGCTGACCACCGCGGAACTGTCTTATCTTCAGGACCGCAAGGTCGCTTATGAGAACCTGGCAAAGCGCACCGGCCTTGAGGGCGTCAAATCGGTCTGCCTGGCCTTGCAGCAGTCGGAACGCTACGGAACCCCGCTGGGCCAGAGCTTGCGCGTCATGGCGCAGGAAAATCGCGACATGCGCATGAACGAGGCCGAGAAGAAGGCTGCCGCCTTGCCGCCGAAACTGACGGTGCCGATGATCCTGTTCTTCCTGCCTGTGCTGTTTGTCGTCATCCTTGGACCGACCGGCATCAAGGTCGCCGCGATGCAATGACCGGACCGGCGCGGCGGGCCGCGCCGATCGTTCCGGCAGCCATCATGCTATCAGAACCGAGGCTTTAATCTTCGTTTTGACGTGTTCGCTTCACGCGAACCGGCATCCACTTCGCTCGAAAACGCTCCAGCCCCGCGCGCGGGAAAAGGACTGCAGCAGGCGTTCGTCCTGAAGATCGCCTGAGCGAACCATCATTCGGGACGGTTGAGAGAGGCCACCGGCATTCTTGCTGCGGTGCCTTTGCGGGAATCGTCCTTGCGGTTCAGCATCTGCTTGAGATAGGCGACGTTCGCCGCCGCCTCGTCCGCGGGCAGATCGGCCCGGACGATCTGCTCAGCCTCGGCAAAGCGGCCCTGCAGCCCGACCACAAGGCCCAGATTCTGCCGCACCCGCGCATCGGCTCGCGTGCTGGCATAGGCCTGGCGAAGAACCTCTTCCGCCTTCGGCAAGTCCTTCGAAAGAACATACGAAAGGCCGAGATTGGAGAGCACCGACGGCTCGTCGGGCACGATCCTCAAGGCGCTGGCGTAATATTGGCGCGCTTCATCGTGCCGGCCAAGCTGGTCGAGCACCGTGCCCTGTACCGAAAGGATCCGCCAGTCGGGATTATCGGGCGAGTGGGCGCGGCCTAGGACGTCGAACGCCTGCTGGAAATTGCCGTTGTCGGCAAGCGCCCTGCCGTAGCCCGCGAGCAGCGCCTTGTCGCTGGGATGGGCGATGGTGGCCTGTTCGAGCACGGCGGCCGCCTGGCTGCGCTGCCCGGTGGCACGTAGCGCCTGGCCATAGGCCAGGGCTGCCTCGGCATTTTTGGGATCGGCGCGGTAGCGCTCACCGTAGACTTCGACCGCGCGGCGCGGGTCGGCGTCGGGGCTGGCTTCCGCCTTGGACGACAACGATCCCGTGATATCGGACGTGGTCTGACAGCCGCCGAGGCCAGCGGCCAAAATCGCCGTCAAGGCCGCGGACGCAAGTAGCCGGGCAAGACTGGACTGCTGGCACATGGCACTTTGACTCATGGAATCTGACGACTGATCGAGCCGAATGCGCCCAGCAATAGTCTGTTAACCCTAACGCGGGGTTAACGCCGGCTTGCGGCAAAAGCTGTCGATTCCACGCTGATTGAGCCTGCCGATCGGCACTTCCCTAAGCTGCCACGGCATACGGACAGAGCTACCGCAGGCGCGCCACCCGCCCCCGGCGGCGCGGGGACCGTGCCGGCCTTCCGACGCAGCCATCAGAGTTCAACGGCGAGACGTTTCCTGACTTCGTCCAGGCGCTTTTCCAGCGCGTCAAATCTGGCATGAACGGCTTTATCGTGAAGGTAAAAGATGTAACCGCCCGCGAGAGCCGCGAAAATCCAGTGGTGGCGCTCCACATAGATCAACACCTGCTCAATCGCATGCCCCACGGCAGCAACCGCACCCAACAAAACGTCCATCGCATTCCTCTTCCAAGAGAAAATCGAGATTCTGGTTCAGCAAGGTTTGTGCGTGGCATAAATGAACGAGGGCAGTCCCGCGTCCATTTATTTATTTGTGATGCTTGCGCAAATAGACGTGAAGTGACTCCGTGCCAGTCTCGGCCAGCAAGGTCTTCAGCATCATGTCCTTGCGGCGGCCTTTCGCGAAGTGCTCGCCGTAGGTCTTGCGCAGTGAACCAATGCGCGTGTTGCCGTGCTTCTTGTCGATGCGGCCCGTCGTGTCACGATGCCGGCCGTCCAAACCCTTCTTGGCCATTTAACACTCCCTAGTGCCGGTCCAATTCAGTCAGGCTATCACGGTCACGCCAAAACGTGTAGAGGCGCGGCCGTCGGCCGACGGCGATCCATCGGCATTCCCTGATCGCCAGACATCTGGAAATGGAAGCGCACCATTCAGAACTGGTTTGGCTTTACATGCCGTTGTAGAACTTCAGAAAGCTTGCGGCGTCCGGCTTCGGCCCAACTCCGCCACGGGCTACTTCCGTTGAAGATCGAGAGAAGCATGCATTCAGTGTTCGAGACCGAGCCCGCGACGCCGGCGATCCCCATTAGGTTTGCGACCAAGGCGACATGGGACGCGATCTCCGCCGATCTTCCCGCGCCGGCCCGGCAATTCGCACTCGCCAACGGGTTTTCGGCCAAACCCGGCGCATGTCTGACGCTTCCTTCCGCGAATGGAGAGATCGTTGAGGTCGTATTCGGAGTGGAGAACGAGACCAGCAAATTCCGCGACCCTTTCAGAGCCGGTCAGTTGCCGGGCCTGCTGCCGCCGGGTGTCTACCGCTTTGCCAATATTGCACCGCATGACGCACGACTAGCCGCGCTTGCCTTCGCGCTCGGCAGCTACCGCTTCGGCCGCTATCGCAAAACCGATGCGCCGGAGGTCAGACTGGTGCCCCCGGAAGGCGTCGACGTCGCCGATATCGTGCGGATCGCCGAGGCGGCCGCGCTTGCCCGCGATCTCATCAATACGCCAGCCAACGACATGGGACCGGAGGAACTGGCGCTTGAGGCGCAGCACGTGGCGCAGCGCTTCGGCGCCAATTTCAGCTGCGTGGTTGGCGACGATCTTCCGCGGCAGAATTTTCCGCTGATTCATGCGGTCGGCATGGCGTCATCACGCGCGCCCCGGCTGATTGATTTCAGCTGGGGCGATCCCGCTCACCCCAAGGTGACGCTGGTCGGCAAGGGCGTCTGCTTCGATACCGGCGGACTCGACCTGAAGCCATCCAGCGGCATGCTGATCATGAAGAAGGACATGGGCGGGGCCGCCAATGTGCTGGCGCTGGCGCTGATGGTGATGGATGCGAGACTGAAGGTGCGGCTGAGGGTCTTGATTCCCGCGGTCGAAAACGCCGTTGCCGGCAACGCCTTCCGGCCGCTCGATATCTTCCCCTCGCGCAAGGGCATCACAGTGGAAATCGGCAATACCGACGCCGAAGGGCGGCTGGTGCTCGCCGATGCGCTTGCGCTGGCCGACGAGGAGAAGCCCGAGCTTCTGATCGATCTCGGCACCTTGACGGGGGCGGCGCGGGTGGCGCTCGGTCCGGATTTGCCGCCGTTTTACACCGACGATGAGGGGTTGGCGCAGGAGCTCGTGGCCTGCGCGAAAGGCGAGAACGATCCGCTGTGGCGATTGCCGCTCTGGCCGCCTTACGACAGCTGGCTCGACTCGAAAGTCGCCAATGTCAACAACGCCGCATCGGGCACCTTTGCCGGCTCGATCACCTGCGCGCTGTTCCTGCAGCGCTTCGTCGAGGCCGCGAAAAGCTGGCTGCATGTCGATATCTACGGCTGGACGCCGTCAGCCAAACCGGCGCGACCGGAAGGCGGCGAATGCCAGGCCGCACGCGCCATCTACAAACTGCTGAGCGACCGCTATGGATGATCCGCGCCTGACGCCGGCACGGGGAGACCTTGCCGCGAAATATCTCGAAGGCAAGGTCGAGGCGAAGCGTTTCGTCGCCGGCGAAGAGTTCGAAATATCGGAGGCGATTGCGCCGCTGCGCTGCGCACCGTCTCCCGACGCCGAACTCGCGACCCAGGCGCTGAAGGGCGAGCGCGCGATGATCTATGACCGCAACGGCGAAGGCTGGGCCTGGGGTCAACTCAACAGCGATGGCTATGTCGGCTGGCTTCCGGATCGCGCACTGGTAAGACCCGCCGGAAAACCGACGCACAAGGTCACGGCCTTGCGGACCTTCGCCTTTCCCGGTCCCTCGATCAAGCTGCCGCCGGCCGATACGCTGGTGATGGGAACGCTGGTGACGGTGGTGCGCGAGGAAGGCTCCTTCGCCGTGACGCGCGAGGGCTGGTATCTGCCGCGACAGCATGTCGGCCTGATCGACCGCCATGCCCCGGATTTTGTCGCGGTCGCCGAGCGGTACACCGGGACGCCCTATCTGTGGGGTGGCAAGAGCAGCCTCGGCATCGATTGCTCCGGCCTCGTCCAGGTGTCGCTCAACGCCGCCGGCACCGGCTGCCCACGCGATAGCGATATGCAGCAGGACGGCCTCGGCAGGGCATTGGACCAGAGCGAGGCGAACACACTCAGGCGCGGCGATCTGATCTTCTGGAAAGGCCATGTGGCGATCGTGCGCGATGCCGACACCATCGTTCACGCCAACGCCCATCATATGGCCACCGTGATCGAAGGCACACGCGAGGCCATCGCGCGCATCAAGGCCGCTGGCTGCGCGATCACGTCGATCAAGCGGCTAGGCTGAAGCCACTTTGCCTGAAACTGCCACGAGGCGCTATTCGGCGACCGCGTCGCCGTTTGCCGTTTCCAGCCGGAACGCGGCGGCGAACAGCGCCCGGGTATAGTCGGTCTTCGGGTTCTTGAACAATTCCGAAGCCGGCCCCTCCTCCACCACCTTGCCTTGACGCATCACGATCAGATGGCTTGCGAGCGAGGCGACCACGCGCAAATCGTGCGAGATGAACATGTAGGTCAGGTCGCGCTTGCGCTGCAATTCACGCAACAGATCGACCATCTGCGCCTGGAACAGCATGTCGAGCGCACTGGTCGGCTCGTCCAGCACGACGAAATTCGGCTCCAGCACCACGGCCCGGGCAATGCTGATGCGCTGGCGCTGGCCGCCGGAAAATTCATGCGGATAACGGAACCGCGTGGCAGGGTCCATGCCGACATCGCGGAGCGCCTTGATCACGCGCACCTCGCGCTCGGATTCCGAAAGCGATTTCTGATGCACGCTGAGGCCTTCGGCAACGATATCGCCGACCGACATGCGCGGGCTCAAGGACCCGAACGGATCCTGAAACACGATCTGCATGTCACGGCGGAATGGCCGCATCGCCTTGAAGCGCAAGCCCTGGATTTCCTTGCCCAGAAATACGATCGGGCCGTCGGATGAAATCAAGCGCAGCAGCGCCAGGCCGAGCGTGGTCTTGCCGGAGCCGGACTCGCCGACGACGCCGAGCGTCTCGCCCTTGCGTACCGAGAGGCTGACGCCATCGACCGCCTTGATGTGTCCGACCGTGGAGCGCAACAGGCCGCGCTTGATCGGAAACCAGACCTTCAGATCGGCCGTAGACATCACGACCGGGGACTCCGGCCGCGGCGGCGCCGGATCGGGTTTTGGTTCGGCCGCAAGCAAGGCCTTGGTATAGGGATGCTTCGGCGCCGTAAAAACCTGCTCCACCGGCCCCTGCTCGACGATCTTGCCGCCATTCATCACGCATACCACGTCGGCGATGCGGCGCACGATGCCGAGATCGTGGGTGATGAACAGCAGGCTCATGCCGAGCCGCGCGCGGATTTCCGCGAGCAAGGCCAGGATCTGCGCCTGCACGGTGACGTCAAGCGCCGTGGTCGGCTCATCGGCGATCAGGAGATCGGGCTCGTTGGCGAGCGCCATCGCGATCATGACGCGCTGGCGCTGGCCGCCGGACAGTTGGTGCGGATAGCTGGCGAGCCGCGTTTCCGGTTCGGGAATGCCGACCTGCGTGAGCAGTTCGAGCGTGCGCGCCCGCGCCATCTCCCCGCTGACGCCGCTGTGAAGCTGCAGGATTTCGCCGATCTGGGACTCAATCGTGTGCAGCGGATTGAGCGAGGTCATCGGCTCCTGGAAGATGATCGAAATATCGTTGCCGCGAATGCCGCGCATCTCGCGCTCCGACAGCGTCAGCAGTTCGCGGCCCTTGAACAGAATGCTGCCCGAGGGATGCGACGCCGTCGGATAGGGCAGGAGCTTGAGGATCGATAATGCGCTGACGGATTTTCCGGAACCGGATTCTCCGACCAGCGCCACGCACTCGCCGCGCCGGATTGCAAAGGAAACATGGTCGACCGCGGTCGAGGTGCCGCTGGGCTGATGGAACGCCACCGACAGATCGCGAATATCGAGCAAGGGCTGGTTGATCGCGTCCATGCCGGCGTCCTATCTGAACGTCTTGCGCGGATCGAACGCATCGCGCACCGCTTCGCCGATGAAAATCAGCAGCGACAGCATGATCGCTACCGCAAAGAAGCCGGTGAAACCGAGCCACGGCGCCTGGACGTTGGCCTTGCCCTGCGACAGCAATTCGCCGAGCGAAGGCGACCCCGGCGGCAAGCCGAAGCCGAGAAAATCAAGCGCCGTCAACGTCATCACCGATGACATCGCGACCGCGGGCTTTACGCGGCGGAGGACTTCGCTGGTCCACAGCTTCTCGGTGAGCAGCGTCAGGAATCCATTCTCGAAATCGCAGACCGCGCAGAACAGGTAATTTCGAAACGCGGCGTGATACGCGTCCACGCCGCAGCGGGCCAATTCCCCTTCGACGATGGCGTCACCGGCGGCCAGCAGCGCTCCCGCGCGCGCGCCAAAGGTTTCGCCGGCGAATCGTTCGACCAGTCCGGCCAACGCGTCGGGCGAAGGCGCAGGAATGACCAGGCAACGGTTTGAGATTTTCCCTTCGAAAGCGATTCCGTGCAGGCGGCAATACTCATGCACGCGGTCGAGGTGAGCGAAAAAGTCGAGCGCCCACGGCTCGGCCCCTGCCAGGGCGCCCAGAGTGGCGGCCCAGATATGCGCGGCGTCGCTGCCGCGCGCCGGTTCGCGGC
>JBKQRS010000467.1:0-32598 GCA_052143915.1 Bradyrhizobium sp. | reverse complement strand
GGGATCACTGTATGTAAGGAAAATTCCTTACTTTGTCAATGTCCTTAGAAGCGGAACAAAACAGCCAAATTTACCGCCGAAGCAAAAGCCGGAGGCGAAGAACAAAAGTGCCGAAAATCGTCTTCGGCTCAGTAGTGATATCGGCATTGGACGATGTCGAGCTGTTGGGTATTGCCCTTGCCGGTAACGCGATAGACCAAACGGTGTTCGCCAGAGATGCGGCGAGACCACCAGCCTGCCAAGTCATGTTTAAGGGGCTCTGGTTTCCCGAGCCCCTTAGACGGATCGCGCTTGATATCCTTGATTAGATCATTGAAGATCTGGAACGGAATGGCGCGCTGGGGCTCTGCAATTTCAGATTTAGCTTGAACCGAGTTTCCGCTCGCACAATGGTTTCGGTGTCGGCTTCAAGCAATTGGTTGTGCTAAAAATTGTTCGATCGCGCTGAATGAATATCGCTTGATGATACAGCTTGCGTCTTACCAATGGGTGAAGGACGTCAGCATCGCGAAAGCCTCGGGCTTCCTGACAGACCACTCACTTGAAGCGCGCGCCGATATATCGGCCAGCGAATTCGTGCCAAGCGTCAATCCGTCACCAGCACCTTTGGATCGTCGGTTCGCACCGACCCGATGATTCCAGCGGGATCGACCTTTTTCGAACTTGCCCAGGATTGCAGCTTCGGTGGCCGATAGCTGTTGTCGGCGCGCCAGCGCTCGAACACGGAAGTGTCGATCGTCTCGTTGATGTTGACGACGCCGTCGCCCTCGTCCTTGGGCGGCACGCCGATGGGGCGGTAATACGGGCGATTGAGGGCGTACAGGCGATAAAGACCCCACATGAAGGAGGTATAGGAATCGGCGACCGGCGCGAGCGCGGCGCCGGGGTCTACGGCAAATCCGTCGCGGAAGGAGAGGCCGAGGCTTTCGGCCTTGTGTGCGAGCCATTTGAACGGAAGCTGTGCCAGGGGATCGTCGAAATATCCGCCGCCGACATTGGCGTGGGCGCCGACAAACCATCGCTGCTCGGTCCGTTCGATCGGCCTTGGTTTCGCGCTCGTCGCGCCCTGGTTGCTCCACAGCGTCGGCGTGAACGCCTTGCGATGCTCGTCAATCGCGAGCGCATGAAAGGCGAATTCGTTCTTCTGGCGAAGCCCGGTATTGAGGAATTCATAGGCCGAGCCAAACAGACGATGATACCACGGGAAGGGTACGCCGAGCTCGCCCACGGTATCGAATACGCCGATGAACCTGACCGGTACGGCTTGCGCGTATTTCAGCATCCAGCCTTCCTCGCGACTGAAATCGCCTTTGCCTTGAGCTTGCGCGTCCAGTAGCTCCCAGATGGTCCTTTGTCCCGAACGCCGATACCGCATGAACAGCTGGTTGACGCCGAGCGGCGCGCCGCTCTGCAACAGCCCGCATTTCAGGACAAAACCGGAGAGGCTTCGGGCGGTATAGGCGCCGCGGCTGAAACCGAAGATGAAGATCTCGTCGCCGGGGGCGTAATGCTCCATCAGCCATTCATAGGCGCTGGTAATCGCGGTATCGATGCCGGCGCCGAACATGCCGCCAGAGATCTTCTCGCCGAACTTGGTGCCGAGGCCGGTGGAGTAAAAGGCACGCTGTTCGCATCCGTCGACGCTGGCCGGCGAGAACAGCGCGCGGAAACGCCAGATGTTGGTGTTGTCGCTGACTTGATTCCACGTTCCGTCCAGATACAGCGCGAGGCGCTTTTTCGGCGTTACGGGCGACGGCTCCGGCATGTCGGGGTTCCCTTAAGCTGTTTCAGGAGATCTGATGAGCGTCTTTCACCTCGTGGCAGCGGCCGGCCTGTTCGGCCTGGTCGGTGGCATTGCTCTTGTAAACATCGTCTCAACGCCGCGCGCAGCGCAACTTGGCACGATCATGGCCACGTGTGGAATAGCCATGCTCGCGATCGTCGCTGTCCGCCAACTGCTAGCCTAGCACGGCAATCCTGAGGTTGAGCAACCGGCCGAAGCCGAAGATTCCGCCCGGCGCTGGCAGCGATTTTCCGGAAATTGGCACGTCGGGCAAATCACCTGCATATCTTCAGCATCGCAAGCATTCCAAAGCCCGCGCCGGGAAACCGGCCGCGGGTTTTTTTCACCCACAATGTCATTCCGGGATGGTCCGTAAGGACCAGACCTCAGATGTGCGATTGCACATCGGAGAATCCTAGGATTCTCCGATATGCAACTGCACACCGTGGTTCGATGCTTTGCATCGCCCCGGAATGACGGGCTCATGCATTCACACATTTTTGGAGAATCTCACCCATGCCAAAAATGACAACGCTCGACCTGAAGGCCATGCTCGCAGCCGAGAAGGCTGACGCGCTGGCGGCGATTTCGGCGGCGCGGCTCGCGGAAGAGCGCGCCGATGCGATGGACTATTATCTCGGGCATATGGCCAAGGACATGCCGGCGCAGGATGGCCGCTCGCGCGCCGTCTCATCCGATGTAGCCGACACCATCGAAGGATTGATGCCGAATCTGATGGATATATTTGCCGGCTCCGACGAAGTCGTCCGCTTCGAACCGGTCGGCCCCGAAGATGAGGCCGCCGCGGCGCAAGAGACCGATTACGTCAATCACGTCTTCATGCAGCAGAATCCAGGCTTCATGATCCTGTATTCCTTCATCAAGGACGCGCTCTTGTCGTCACAGGGTTTGTCGGAGCGGTGTGGCTCGGCATCAAGGTCATGCTCGGCAAATGATCCCTATATCCCTGTTAATGGTTGCGCTGCTGGTTTCATCTCCCGGGCAGGCGGTGCCCTGCTGGGTGGTGAAACGGGCCGTCGCGCAATATGGCGAGGTGGCCGTCGAATCCTGGGCGCGGGCGAAGGGCGTCTCCGATCAGGAAATCGAGAGGGCGAAGCGATGCCTCAGATAGGTGGGATGCCCGGGCTTTGCCGCCATCGCAATCGACCGGGCTCTGTCTCAGTCTCCGGTCCGCTACGAACCTTCGGCGATGAGCCGCTTCGACATGGGGTAGGCGGAGCTCATGCCGAATTTGCCGTCGGCGGGACCATCAAGAGCATAGCCTCTGGCGAGATAGAAACGCCGCGCTGTTTCGGTGCTCTTGAGCGTGCAGCTCTCGTGGCCTCGCTCCACCGCGCGAGCTTCCAGTGCGGCCAGAAGTGCCTTGCTGACGCCGCGAAATCTCGCATCCGGCGAAACGTAATTGAGGGTGATCTCTCCCGCATTGTTGACGCAACCGACGGCAAGGATGCGGTTGTTTTCGACCGCGACCAGCAGCGAGTTGTCCGGTCGGATCCACGATCGGAATATTTCGGGCGCCTTGTTGGAAAGCCATCGTTCAAGAATCGTCCGGTCATTGCGGTGATCGGCGACGCATAATTGCGCGATCGACCGCCGCATCACTTCGCAGGCGGCCGCGGCATCTTCCGGAACGGCATCTCGAATTTTCATTTCGATATCATTCACCAGGTTTTGTCGATCGGCAACAGGTGCAGGGATGAATGGCTGCTGCCGATCATTAGCCGGGATGCCACTCTATCGGATTCGGGAAGTCGACGCGCAGGACGACGCGGTTGCGGATATTCTTGCGGAGCTGCACCATCTGACGTTTTTTGATGGCGCAGCGATTCCGGATTTCGAATGGGGATATTGGTGGCTGGCGTATCGTGACGCGATACCGGTCGCCTTTGCCGGCGTCGTGCCGTCAACGCACGTCCGCAATGCAGGGTATATCTGCCGCGTGGGCGTTTTGCAGCAGCATTGCGGACACCGGCTTCAGCTGCGCCTGATGCGTGCGACGGAATCGCGGGCGCGGCGCAACGGCTGGAGCTGCATGGTTTCGGATACGACCCACAACATTGCCTCGGCCAACAACTTCATCCGGGCCGGCTATCGGCTGCACGAGCCGCGATATCCGTGGGCGTTTCCCGACACGCTGTATTGGCGCAAATTCATTGGCCCTGCCTCATCCGATCATGGCACCTATCCAAAAAGGCCGTAACCCCTCGATCCCAATGGCTCTACTCTTTTGGGCAGAGCCGCAAAAAGCGCTGTATATGGTTCACCGCCGGCTGGAATGTTCTCCCGCCGGCGCAAGGGTCGACCATCGACGGCCGATAATCGATAGAGGGAAGGGACAAGCCGATCATGACTGCCAGACCGCAATTACCGGACCGGGCGCCAAGAGAGAAGGGTGCTCCGACCGCCCTCGACGGTCTGCTGGTCATCGATTTCACCCGGGTCGTCGCCGGTCCCGCCTGCACCCAGACGCTGGCCGATTTCGGCGCCGAGGTCATCAAGATCGAGAACCCGGACGGCGGCGACGATACGAGGCACTATGAACATGCCGATCTCGCCGGTGAAAGCGCCGCGTTTGTCAGTCTGAATCGCAACAAGCGTGGCATCGCGCTCGATCTGACCAAGCCTGAGGCCTGTGAGGTCGCGCGCGAATTGATCGCGCGAGCCGACGTGGTGGTGGAAAACTTCTCCTCGGGCGTGATGAAGAAGTATGGTCTCGACTATGCGTCGGTCGCACCGAGCAATCCGCGGCTCGTCTATTGCTCGATCTCGGCCTATGGTCGAAAGGGGCCATTCGCGTCCCGCCCCGGCTTCGATCCGATCACGCAGGCCGAAAGCGGATTTATGTCGCTGAACGGGTTTCCCGACGGGCCGCCGGTGCGGACGGGACCGCCCGCGGTCGACATGCTGACGGGCATGTCGGCCTGCAACGCCATTTTGCTGGCGCTATATGCCCGCGATCGGCTCGGCCGCGGCCAGCATGTCGAGGTAGCGCTGTTCGATATTGCGCTTGCGATGACGCAATTTTACGGCATGGCCTATCTGATGACGGGCGTGAATCCGAGCCGTCAGGGCAATTCGCCGAACGGGTCTCCCTCCGTCGGCGTCTACAATGCTTCCGACGCGCCGTTTTATATCGCCTGTGCCAACGACCGGCTGTACCGCCGTCTTGTCATCGAAGTTCTCGGCCGGCCCGATCTTGCCAGCGGTGAATTCGGCGACCGTCGTTCGCGAACCGCCAACAGGGACAAGCTGCGCGCGATCCTCACCGGGGTTTTTGTGCAGGATCTTCGCGAGAACTGGGTGACGAAGATGAAGGCGGCGAATATTCCCGTCGGATACCTTCGCACCGTCGAGGAAGCCTTCAATTCGCCGGAGGTGCGCGAGCGCCATCGCCTCAGCCAGATTCCGCACCCGGCCGCAGGCCACGTGCCGAACATCGAAACGCCGCTCAATCTTGGCCTGACGCCGGCGATCGACCCCACTGCCGCACCCTTGCTGGGCCAGCATACCAGGGAAGTCTTGCGCGAGCAGCTCGGCTATGATGATGCGCGCATCGCGGCGCTGGCGGACGCGGGAGTTTTTGGAATGGTCGCAACAGTTGGAGCGAGCTGACGTCTGAGCGCCCCGGTAGGGCAGGTCAAGCGCGTAACGTAGTTTCTAGGTTGGAATACCCGCCCGGTGGCCTGATGGCCGCCGGGCTTTTTTTTGTTTTTCGAAGCTTGCGCATTAGTTTCGCCGTTTGAGCTGCAACAGCGGGTCGGGACCATAGGTGTTCGTGCCGGCGGTGCCGCGCAGGCAGCCTCCCACGCTTCGCACTCGAGATAACGCTACTCAATTTCAAGTGTGATCTCGCCTGGAGGCTATTTCTCGCCGCCGGTCCGGCGCATATTGTAATAATATCGAGCCGGACTGGTCGCCGGCTGCGAGGTTTCCGCGTTCTGACATTTCACCTGAGGAGTTATTCCATGACGCACGCCATCCGCTTTCATAAAACCGGTGGGCCCGAGGTTCTTGTCTGGGAGGAAGTCAAGATCGGCAAACCGGGCGCCGGAGAGGCGCGCATCCGCCACACCGCCGTCGGACTCAATTTTGTCGACATCTACAATCGCTCGGGGCTTTATCCTCCTGCCCAATTGCCGAGCGGCCTGGGCAGCGAGGGCGCCGGCGTGGTCGAGGAAGTCGGACCCGGGGTTACCGATCTGAAGCCGGGCGACCGCGTCGCCTATGGAGCCGCGCCGCTCGGCGCCTATGCCGAAGAGCGGCTGATTCCCGCCGATCGCCTGCTCAAGCTACCCGACGGCATCGATGACAAGACCGCGGCCGCGATGATGCTGAAGGGCCTGACGGTGCAATATCTCATCCGCCAGACCTATCGCGTCAAGCCCGGCGATACCATCCTGCTCCACGCCGCGGCCGGCGGCGTCGGCCTGATCCTCAGCCAGTGGGCAAAGCATCTCGGCGCCACCGTCATCGGCACCGTCGGCAGCGACGACAAGGCTGCGCTCGCCAGGGCTCATGGTTGTGCCCACACCATTGTCTATTCGCGCGAGGATTTCGTGAAGCGCGTCGAGGAGATCACGGAAGGCAAGAAGGTGCCCGTGGTCTATGACTCCGTCGGCAAGGACACCTTTCTGAAATCGCTGGATTGCCTGGCTCCGCTCGGGGTCGCCGCGCTGTTCGGCCAGTCTTCCGGCAGCGTCGAGCCGCTCAACCTCGGCCTGCTCGCCCAAAAGGGCTCGCTGTTCGTCACCCGCCCGACGCTCTTCACCTACGCCGCTAAACGCGAAAATCTTGTGGCCATGGCAAAGGAGCTGTTCGAGGTCGTGCTGTCAGGCGCAGTCAAGATCGAAGTCCGCCAGACCTATCCGCTGAAGGATGCGGCGAAAGCCCATGCCGATCTCGCCGCGCGCAAGACCACGGGATCGAGCGTGTTTCTGGTCTGAAAGAGGTTCGCCGTGGCACGCGTTCTCATCCTCCTGCCGGCGCGCGACTTCGACCCAAGCGAAGCCGCGGTGAGCTGGCAGGTTCTCGTAAATGCGGGCCATGTCGTTGCATTTGCGACGCCGGACGGACGCCCCGCCGTCGCCGACGACATGATGCTGACCGGACAGGGCCTGGATCTCTGGGGCGCCATACCGCTGTTGCGGCATCTGCCGCTGATAGGGCTTTTGATGCGGGCAAACCGTGACGCGCGCAAGGCCTATGCCGGAATGATCGCTGATCCGAGTTATGCCGCGCCGCAGCGTTGGGATGCCGTCGACGTGTCGGCATTCGATGGGCTGCTGTTGCCCGGCGGACATCGCGCGCGCGGCATGCGTGCCTACCTCGAGAGCGAGACGCTGCAGCGTCATGTCGTCAGCTTTTTCGAGGCCGAGAGGCCGGTGGCGGCGATCTGTCACGGCGTGCTGCTTGCCGCGCGAAGCATTTCGAAACGCACGGGACGCTCGGTGCTGTACGGTTACCGGACGACCGCCTTGACCTGGGCGCTGGAGCGCAGCGCGTGGAGGGTCGCCCGCGTCACGCGATTTTGGGATCCGGACTATTATCGAACTTACCTGGAGCAGGACGGACAGCCGGACGGCTTTATGTCGGTGCAGCAGGAGGTCACGCGCGCGCTTGCGCTTCCGGATGATTTCATGGATGTTCCCAAGACCGATCCGGATTACCGCCGGAAGACGTCCGGCCTGCAGCGCGATACCCTCGCCGACCCAAGGCCCGCCTTCGTGGTGCGCGATCGCAACTATGTTTCGGCGAGGTGGCCAGGCGATGCGCATACCTTCGCAAAGACATTTGCCGACATGCTGAAATAGCCCGATAGCCCGCGATTGACCCGCCACCTTGCACGTCGCCGGAAGGTCAACGCGGACGCGCTGGCAGCAGCACAACATGGTAGAATAGCGGGAAACGAGTGTTTGCAGGTGAGGGATCTTCCGATGAGCATCCAGGTCTACGGGTTTTGGCGATCGATTGCGTCGTTTCGTGTGCGAGTCGCCCTGAAGCTCAAGGGCCTGCCGTTCGAGGAAACCCCGATCGACATTCTCTCCGGCGAACAATTCAAGCCGGGTTATGATGCGGTCAATCCCGAGCACGTCGTGCCAACCTTCATTCATGATGGCCAATCGCTGTTCCAGTCGCTGGCGATCATCGAATATCTCGATGATATCAAGCCTCAGCCGCGGCTGTTGCCGGAAGACGCAAGGGAGCGGGCCTATGCGCGCTCGCTGGCGCTGATGACGATCGCCGATGCCCATCCGCTGGTCGTGCCGCGCGTGCGCAACCACCTGGCCAAGGCCTTTGGCGCCGACGCCAAGGCAATCGAGAACTGGGGCAAGCATTGGACGATCGAGGGGCTTGCGACCTATGAACGGCTGCTCGCGCGCCGGGCGCCGGCGCCGTTTGCGCTCGGCGCCAAGCCCGGCCTTGCGGATATTTGTATCGCAGGCCAGGTCGTGGGGGCACACTTCCTCAAGCTCGAGCTAGGCGCCTTTCCCCTGGTGGCAGGCCTTGCCGACCATTGCTTCAAGATGCCGGAATTCGCGACGTCGCATCCGTTCGAGCAGCCGGGCTACAAGACCGCCGGCGCTCATCACTGAGCGCGCCAGGGTCTTTGCGTAGGCGGCGGCTTCATCCTTCGAGACGGCGCAAGAGCGCCTCCTCAGGATGAGGTATTCCCTCATGGTGAGGAGCGCGGCAGCTCCACGCGTCTCGAACCATGGGATACCGACTCAGACATCAAGCCCAAGCACACGTGCAGCATTTCCGCCCGCGATCTGCGCGAGTGTTGCCTCGTCCATTCCGTGCACGCCCGCGATGTGCCCGACCGGATTATATTCGCCCATGTCGAAGGGATAATCGGTGCCCATCACGATGCGATCGGGGCCGAACACGTCGATCAGATAGGCGAGCTGGTGATAGCTGAACACCACCGTGTCGAGATAGACCTGCCGCAGATAGGTCGTCGGCGGTAACGGCAATTCGCCGTGCGAATCTTGCCGCGCCCCCCAGGCGTGATCGATCCGGCCCGAATAGCCCGGCAGATAGCCACCGCCATGCACGGCCATCAGCTTCAAATCGGGAAAGCGCGCCAGGGTTCCCGAAAAGATGAGGTTGTGAAGCGCAAGCGTGGTCTCGAGCGGATTGCCGAGCACGTTGTTGAAATAGAAATGGGTCAGGCGTTCACCGTGGGTGAATCCGTTCGGATGCATCATGATGAATGCGCCGAGTTGCTCGGCCCTGGCAAAGAAGGGCCGGAATTTCGGATCGGACAACTCCTGGCCGTCAACATTGGTCAGGATTTCGACGCCCTTCAGTTTCAGGTCCTTCATCACGTAATCGAGTTCGCGGACTGCGATTTCCGGCTCCTGCAAGGTGACGACGCCAAGCCCGACAAACCGGTCGGGCTTGCGCGCGCAATATTCCGCCACGCCGTCATTGGCGAGACGATGCGCCGCTTCCGCGATTTTGGGTTCGACCGAATAGTAGCATTGCGGGGGCGCCGGCGCCACGACCTGGATGTCGATGCCCATCTTGTCGAGATCGAACAGGCGGCGATCGATCATGGTCATGACCTCGCCGATGTCCTTTTCCTGCTGAGCGTTGATCGCCCTGGTGGCGGCATCGGCAAAATGCGCCAGCGGCACTCGGCTGAGATCGACATGCGGCTGCGCGAGCTTGGCAGCTTGCGGCACGACGATGTGGGCGTGGATGTCGATCGTGGTGGATGACGGACGCCGGGCGAGGCCGTCTGCGTCGTGGATGCGTGCGGCAGTGCGGCCATAACGGTTCTTGCGATCGATCATTGAATTTTCTCTGCTGTTGCGTTGGTTGTTTGGGGCACGATGATGGGCTTGCAATTCAGGATTTGGACGCCGCAGCCGGACGCTGGGTCCAGCGCACGGAAACCGTGGTGGCGTCGGCTTCGCCAAGACCCGCCGCTTCGGCTTCCTGAAAACAGGCCAGCGCGCTTGCCGCGACCGGAAGCTCGGCATGGATTGAAGTCGCGAATTGAACGGCCGTGGCCAGGTCCTTTTTGGCGGCCGTGATACCGAACGCAGTCTCGCCGAGCGGCGCGCCGCCCAACACCTTTGCGATGATGGCGCCGCGCCCCTTCATGGCGGCAGGCGCGCCGGCGGTGTCGGAAAGGATATCGATCAGCCGATCGGGTGGAAGGTTGAGCGGCTTGCAGATGGTGAGCGCCTCGCCAAGCGCTTGCCAGTAAACCAGAAGCGGAAGATTTACAGCAAGCTTCATGGTCGCACCGGCGCCGAGCGGCCCGACATGTTCGATGCGGCGGCATAGCTGTTCGAGCAGCGGTAGGGCACGGGCGACATCGGCTTTTGTACCTCCGACAAGACCGAACAGCTTGCCTTCCCTCGCCGGAACCTTGCTTCCTCCGACCGGGCATTCCACGAAGGCCGCGCCGAGCTGGGTCACCGCATTACCAACCGAAATCATGGTATCCGGGCGCACCGTGCTCATGTCGATGACAAGCTTTCCCGAGAGCGTCGCTGTCAGAAGCCCATTGGGGCCACGGTAAACCGCCTCCGTCGCCGCGTCGTTCAGCAGCATGGCGATGACGACCTCGCAACCTTCCGCGAGTTCCGCGGGAGATGTGAACAGCTTTGCGCCGGAATCGACCAGGGGTTTGGTCTTCGCTGTGTCGCGATTCCAGACGCCGACTTCGTGTCCGACCGACATCAACCGCTGCGCGATCGATGATCCCATTCTTCCCGTTCCGCATACGCCGATTTTCATTTTTTGCCTCAAGGGTTGTTTGTTAGCCTAATGGGCGTGAAAGACGCCAAGATGTTGCGTAATCAGCGTCTCATTGTTCAGGAGCTCGCCGGCGCTGCCGGTGAACACGCAGCGTCCGGTGTTGAGGATGACAGCTTGATCCGCAACCTCGAGCGCCAATTGGCGGTTTTGTTCGACCAGGACAATGGACTGTCCTTCCGCCTTCAGCCGCTTGATGGTGCGGCCGACCTCGGCGACGATCAGGGGAGCAAGGCCTTCCGACGGTTCGTCGAGCAGAAGTACCCTTGGGTTGCCCATCAGCGCGCGCCCGATCGCCAGCATCTGCTGCTCGCCGCCGGAGAGGGTGCCGGCGAACTGCGCATGGCGCTCGCGCAGCCTTGGAAACAACCCGTAGATCCGCTCGACATTCCACGGCTTTTCGGTGCTGCTTTCGCGCTGCTGCGCCACGATGAGGTTTTCCCGAACCGTGAGCGAGGGAAAGATCCGGCGTCCCTGCGGCACCAGACCGATGCCGAGTCGCGAAATGCGTTCGGGGCTTAGTCCTTCGATCGGCTCCCCGAACAGGCGGATTTCGCCTTCTTTCGGCTTCAGGAAGCCGACGATGGTGGAGATGCAGGTCGTCTTTCCCGCGCCGTTGCGGCCGAGCAGCGCCAGCACGCCGCCCGGCTGCAAGGAAAAGCCCACGCCATGCAGGATATGGCTGTCGCCATAAAAGGCGTGCACATTCGTCAGACTGAGTGCCTCAGCTGCCAAGATATACCTCGCGCGTTCGCTCGTCAGCGATCACCACATCGCGTTCGCCGTCGACGATGACGCGGCCGTAGTTGAGCAGCGTTACGGTCTCAGCGAGGTCGAGGGCGGTATCCATGTCATGCTCGATCATGATCACGGCGGTCTCCCGCGGGATCGAGGCGATCAGCGACTTCACGGTCGATCGTTCGGTGTTTGAAAGACCCGCGAGCGGTTCGTCCAGGAGCAGCACACGCGGCTTTTGCGCCAGCGCCATCGCGAGCTCAACCCGGCGCTTCTCGCCATAGGCGATTTCGGACACTAGATGATCGGCCAGGTGCAGCAATCCGACCGTATCGAGAGTCCGGCGGGCCTCGCGCGCAAGATCGCCGTAGAACGACAATGGCCGCCACATCTGCCAGCGCGAGGGCCGCAGACCGAGCAGGCCGAGCGTGACATTGTGCTCGAGCGTATCGCCGGTGAACAGCGTGATGATCTGGTAAGTCCGCGACAGTCCCAGATGCGCGCGCCTGTAAGGGGCAAATGTCGTGACATCGGTGCCGAACAGCTTGATCTGTCCTGAATTCGGCCGCATGTCGCCTGAGATCTGGTTGAACAGCGTGGTCTTGCCGGCGCCGTTCGGACCGATGATCAGGCGGCGTTCGCCCTGCCTGATCGTAAGAGAAATGCTTTGCGTGACCCTAAGACCACCGAAGGCCTTGTTCAGGTCGATGATTTCCAGTGCACAGTCTGGAGTCAGCGGGGTCATTGCGATCCCTTCCGCAAACGAGCGGCCAGTTTGCTCAGGCCGGGAACGATCCCGGTCGGCATCACAAGGACGATGAACAGGAACACCAGTCCCAGAAGCATGTTCCAGCGTTCGATATAGGCCGAGGCGTAGTTCTTCAACAAGAGCACCAGCGTGGCGCCCACCACGGGGCCGCCGAGCGTGCCCGATCCGCCCGCAATCACGCCGAGCAATGCCTCGGCCGAGCTCGTGGTCGAAAGCGAGGTCGGGTGGATGTATTTGTTGTAATAGACGTACAGCAGTCCGGAAATGCCGCCCCAGAAGCCGGCATAGATAAAGGTGATCCAGCGGATCATCCAGGGATTGAAGCCGAGCGCAGCCATCCGGCGCGGCTGATCGCGCACGCCTTTCAGCGACGACCCGAACGACGACGACACGAAAATCGCCATCATCAGGAATGCGAACACGGCGACGATCAGGGCGAACCAGTAGAACGCGGCGGCGCTGTCGAGCGAAATGCCAAACGGCATCGGCCGCGTGAGGCCCGCGATACCATTATCGCCGTTGGTCAAATCCGACATGCGATAGGCTAGCCCCCACAGCACCTGCGACAGAGCCAGCGTGATCATGAGGAAGCCGAGACCCGTCGCACGCAGTGCGATGATGCCGAAAAAGGCCGCGATCGCCATCGTTCCGGTGATCGAGATGATCGCGGCCGGCCCATGCCCGAATCCGTAGCGGCTTGTCAGCAGCGCCGAAATATAGGCGGCGACGCCGAGATAGGAGGCGTGTCCGAGCGAGGTCATGCCGCCGAAACCCACCAGCAAATTCAGGCTGAGCGCGAAGATCGCCGCGATCAGAATCTGGCTCGCGAGGTTGATGTAGAAATCGCCTGCGAATAACGGCAGCAGGAGAAGCAACGCGGCGAGCAAGGCGGCGGCAATCCACTTCATGCGCCGACGCGCCCGAACAGGCCCTGAGGGCGGAATGCGATGACAACGATCATTGGCAGGAACAGGATGATGTAGGCCAGCTCCGGAAAAAGCGCCGTGCCGAATGTATAGATGAATCCGATGATGAAGCTGCCGACAAACGCGCCGAGCAGGCTTCCGATCCCTCCAAGAATGACGACGATCAGCGCCAGCGGCAGCATGTCCGCATCGAGCCCGGGATAGGCGGAGAGGATCGGTCCGCCCAGCACGCCGCCGGCGCCGGCGATGCCCGCGCCGAGACAAAATACAATGGTAAACAGGTTTGAGACGGGGATGCCGACCGCGCGCGCCATCTGCCGGTCGTCGACGCCGGCGCGGATCATCGCGCCGAGCCGGGTTCGCTCCATCAGGAAATAGAGCCCGATTGCTGCACCGATGGCGCATCCCACCAGCACCAGCCGGTAGGTCGGAAACACGAAACCAAATACGCGTGTCGGCGCCTGCAGATTGTGCGGCGTCGGCACCGGAATGGAGTCGCCTCCCCACAAGACAAGGCAGGCGTCGGAGATGACGAAGGACATTCCGAGCGTCACCAGCACCTGTCCGAGCGGATTGGTCTTCAGCCGGGTGAGCACCAGCCGCTCGAACAGACCGCCGATTGCCGCGACCGCTATCCCCGCGCCGAGCGCGGTGACCCAGATATTCAAGCCACTATAGGCGCGCAGTGCGGTTGCCCCGAAATAGGTTCCGAGCATGAAGAACGCGCCGTGCGTCAGGTTAGCCAGCCGCATCAGGCCGAAGATCAGCGAGAAGCCCGACGAGAGCAGAAACAACAGGCCACCAAGCGACAGGCTGTTTAGACCCTGGATGATCCAAAATTGCATCGGCTGCCGATCTTGTTCGAGGTGTTGCGGGATCGTCGGCCCGCAGCTCAAGCAATGTTATTGCTCCAGGTTTTTTGCCGGCGGGTAATCGCGCGAATAGACCGCATTTTTCAGGAAGGCGGTTTTGTCGTAGGTCCAGAACTGGCTGACATCCGGATAGGTCTTGATGACGGAATTCACCAGCCGCCCATCGCTCCTCGTAACCTTGCGGATATAGACGTCGCCGATCACATTGCCGAATTCGTCGAATTTGACGAGGCCGCGCACCGTCTGCACGTCGTTGTTGCGGATCGCCGCCATCAGCGCCTTCTTGTCTTCCGCGTTGGCCTTGATGGTCTTGAGCGCGGCTTCCAGGACCTCCCCGGAGACGTAGGTCGAGCCGGCATAGTAGCCGGGATCGTATTTGAACTGCTTGCGGAACGCCGGCGCGAAGACCTTGTTGAGGGGATTGTCGAGTCCCGCCGAATACCAGCTTGTGGTCAGGATCCCCAGTGCCTCATCGCCCATGTTGCGAAGCACGGATTCGTCGAGCGCGGTCATGCCGCCGATCACGGCCATCTTGTCTTTCAGGCCGTATTCGATGAATTGGCGCAGGAAGCGGAATCCGTTGGAGCCGGCGGTGCCGAGGAAGATCGCGTCCGCGTTTTTCACCTGGGCGACGTAGCTGCCGTAGTCGGGCGTCGCCAAAGGCGTGAAGATCTTCTGGATGATCTTGCCGCCATTATCCTCGAAGGCGCGCTGGAAGCCGGCGCACATCTCATGCCCATAGGCAAAATCATCGGCGATGGTGACGATCTTTTTGTACTTCAATTCCTTGGCGGAATAATCGGCCAACGGGTAGGCGCATTGCGCCGAGGTGGAGGTCAGGCGGACAAACCACGGGCTCGGGTGCCGCTGCGTCATGTCCTCCGCGGCCGCGACGCCGAGCGTAGGCACTTCCTTTTCGGTGAGGTAGTCGGCAATCGCCAGCGCCTCGAAGGCTGCGAGCGGACCGATCATGCAATGGACGTCGTTCTTCTCGATCAGCTCCTGCGCCTTGGTGCGCGCGGTGGCGGGAACGCCGGCGGTGTCGGCTGCGATCAACTCGACCTTGCGGCCGGCGAGCGTGTTGTCGCGCTCCTTCAGAAACATCGAGAGAGCCAGTTCCATGTCGATGCCGCCGGAGGCGAGCGGTCCGGTCTTGGCCGCCAACAGACCGATGCGGATCGGTCCGCTATTCTGTGCGAAGACAAGGTTGGGGGCCGCCATGCTGGCGATACCCGCGCCGGCAATACCAGAGACAAATTGTCGTCGCGATACCGTCATCGATCCTCCCGGGCAGCCGAATATTAATTCTTCGCGCTTTTCGTTGATTGAACGATTTATCCGACGGAAGTCATTAATGATCAAGTGATAACCACGCTGTCGCCCCGGCGTGCCGCGCATTTCGGTGATCCGGATGGCGGACGCCCCGCAAAGGCCCATTGATGCAGTGCGGTATCGAAATTCTGTCGCGGCCTACGGTTCCTGTTTCGCGGTGCCCGTCTTGCGGGCGGTGAGGTTGGTTTTCTTCAACACCTCAAACACGGCCGCGGTGTCCTGATCGCCCAATCCCATTGCCATAGCTTCGGAGTAGACCGGCTGCGTCAGGTTAAATAGAGGGGTTGCGCAGCCGACATCGTCAGCGAATTCGGCGATGATCGCCATGTCCTTCTTCCAGGTCGAAACCTTCATGGTCGCAGGTTCATAAACGCGCTCGACCATCATCGGCGCGCGCATCTGAAACATGCGCGAACCGCCGGCGCCCGGACCAACCATGTCGACGACGAGTTTCGGGTCGAGCCCGGCGCGTTCGGCCAGAATCATCGCTTCCGCCGTGGCGACGTTGTGGATGGCCACCAGGTGATTGGCGACGAATTTCATCCGGCTGCCATTGCCGAACACGCCGAGATCGGCGCTTTGCTTGGCGAAGTCGGCAAACAGTCCCGCACAACGGGCAATGGCATCGCTGTCGCCGCTGGCATAGACGATCAGATCGCGCATCCTGGCCTGCGCGCCGGTTCCGCTCAGCGGGCAGTCCAGCGCAATGTGGCCGGCTTGTTTCAGGATGGCCTCGAAGCGGAGCTTGTCGGTAAGGGTGAGGGTGGAGAGCTCGACCACAATCCGGGGCGTCTCGCCGGAATTGGCGATGGCTTCGGCCACGCTCTCGACCGCGGCGGGGGTGGGCAAGCTCGTCATGATGACCGGCGCGTCGCGTGCGACGTGTTCCACGCTATCGGCGATGACGACGTTGGCTGCCGCAAGCTCGGCGCGTTTGGCAGGGTCGGTATCGAAGCCGATCACGCGCCATCTGCGATCGACAAGGTTACGGGCGATCGCCCCGCCCATGATGCCAAGCCCGACGATTCCAACAGTCTTGTCCATGCGAGTTCGTTCCTTCCCTGTCGAATTCGATTGACGGGCAACGCGGGCCGCGCCTTAATTAGTGATCGGCCGATAAACAATCGTCAAATAGTCGGCCGGTCAAGCAGCTTTCGTCGCGCTGCGGCGCGGGCTGCTTATCTGAAAGGGAGGCGAGGGATGAGAGTCACGGGTTTCAACCACCTGTCGATCGGCACGAAGAATCTCGCGGAGTCGGTAAAATTCTACGAGACCGTGTTGGGAATGCAGACCATCCCCAGCTACAATTTTGGTTTCAAGACGAAATATCTGCGCTGCGGCGACCTGCAATTGCACATCTTCGAGCTGGAAGATCATGTTCCGGTCTATCAGCATTTCGCAGTTGACGTGGACGACTTCCATGCGGCCTATGATGCCGCAAAGGCCATGGGCGCGCTCGATTCGACCACCTTCCGCAATCCGGTGAACGAGCTTCCCGATGGCTGCGTTCAGATGTATTTGCGTGATCCTTCCGGAAATCTGATCGAGATCGACTGGCCCGACGTTGGAACGCTTGACCGCGCACGGATTCCCGAGATGAAATTGCTGAGCGAATTCGCCCAACAGAGCGAGGAGGGCCTGGCCGCCTCGCTGTATCTTGATCGGCCGCATCTGAAGGCCGCACGCCGGGCACGATAGCGAGGACCGCGACATGACAGGTACCGGTCTGAAACCGAATTCGAGTTCGCCCTCGGCGCCGAATACCGACGATCGCGTCTATGCGACCATGGTTGCCCGCGCCATGGCCTTGATCCCGCGCTTGCGCGATCGTGCTACCCGAACCGAGGAACTGCGGCGGCTGCCGCCGGAGACCGAACGCGATTTGCACGAGGCTGGCCTGTTCAGAATCGTGCAGCCCAAGCGCGTCGGCGGCTCCGAGCTCGATTACGTCGCACTGGTCGATTGCGCCGATGCGGTTGGGCAGGCGGATGCGTCGGTGGCGTGGAACTTCGCCAATCTTTCAAGCCATCACTGGATGCTGGCCATGTTCGACAAGCGCGCCCAGGATCTGGTCTGGGGCAAGGATCCCAACGCTCTCATTGCCTCCTCATTCATATTTCCCGCCGGCCGGGCCAGGAAGGTCGATGGTGGGTATGTGCTGCGGGGAAGCTGGCCGTTTTCGTCGGGGGTGGACTCCTGCGAATGGAATATGCTCGCAAGCGTGGTATCAACAGAGGATGAAGCCGACGGCATCGAGTACCGCATCTTCCTGCTCAACAAGAGCGACTACAGGATCAAGGACACCTGGAGCGCGACCGGGTTGCGGGGAACGGGATCGAATGACGTCGAGGTCGTTGACGCGTTTGTCGCCGAGCCGATGACGGTTGCGGTGAACGATCTCGCCGGTGGCCCGACGCCAGGGAGCGCGGTCAATCCGAACCCGCTTTATGCGCTGCCGGTGTTCTCGTTGTTTCCCTACGTGCTGTCCGGCGTCGCCCTCGGAAACGCCCAGGCCTGTCTCGACGACTATGTCGAGCTCGCGCGCCATCGCGCGTCCACCTACAACCGCGCCAAACTCGGGGATTTCCAGACCACGCAGATCAAGATTGCGGAAGCCTCTTCCAAGATCGACGCCGCGCGGCTGATCATGCGTTCCACATGTATCGAGGCGATGGCCGAAGCACGGCGCGGCCACGCTCCGGATATCGCGGCCAAGACCAGAACGCGGCGCGACGGGGCCTACTCGGTCAATCTCTGCACCGAAGCCGTGTCGCTCCTGTTTGCGGCTAGCGGCGCGCGAGGCCTGTACACATCGGGTGCCCTCCAGCGGCAGTTTCGCGATGCCCATGCGATCAATTCGCACATCGCATTCAATTTCGATGCGGCCGGCACCAATTACGGCCGCGTCGCGCTCGGCCTGCCGTCCGAAAACCTGACGCTTTGAGGCCGATAGGATGAACGACGTGCCCAAGCATCCGACCGAGCCTGATCCGGCCAACGAATTGGCGAGCGGCAGCTCGACCATCGATCCCCGGGACTTTCGCAACGCGCTGGGCACGTACGCCACCGGCGTCACCATCATCACGGCCATGACGGCCGACGGAAAGCCCTACGGGCTGACCTGCAATTCATTCGCCTCGGTGTCGCTCAATCCCCCGCTCGTGCTCTGGAGCCTGGGGACGTTTTCGCAAGGACTGCCGATCTTCCAGAACGCCAGGCACTTCGCGGTTAACGTGCTCGGCGCCTCGCAGCAGGCGCTTGCGGTCCAATTCGCAAAGCCTTCGGCGGACAAGTTCGCGGGCGTGACGTGGACGCCTGGTCTTGGCAGCGCACCGCTTCTGACCGACTGCGTCGCCCATTTTCAATGCCGCGCCGCCAGTCGATATTACGGCGGCGACCATGTCATCTTCCTGGGCGCCGTCGAGGCCTACGCCTATAACCGGCAAGAGCCGTTGCTGTTTGCCCGGGGCGGCTATGGGCGATTTCTCGGCGCCGAGGACATTCCGGTGGCTGCAGGATCATGAGCAAGAAAGCTTCACCCAAGCGCGCGCGCGTCAAGCAGAAGCGGTTGTCGCCGGACGACCGCCGTAAGGAATTCGTCGCCAAGGCAACCGAATTTTTCTCGGAGGAGGGATTTGGCGGCGGGACACGCGCGCTGGCGCACCGGTTAGGGGTAACCCAGCCGCTGTTGTATCGCTATTTTCCAAGCAAGGACGATCTGATCAAGGAAGTCTATCGCACGGTCTATCTTGAGCCGCTCGATACCGGCTGGGAGAAGCTGCTGGCCGACCGCTCGCGGCCGATCCGCGACCGGCTGCAGGAATTCTACAACGGCTATACCAACGTGATCTTCAGCCGCAAATGGATTCGCATCTATCTCTATTCGGGCCTGAAGGGGCTAGAGATCAACCGATGGTATGTCGGCGTGGTGCGGGACAAGATTCTATCCCGCATCATCAGGGAATGCCGGCATGAAGCGGGGCTGCCCGTGCAAAGCAAGCCGACCGCGGCGGAGCTTGAGATGGCCTGGGTGTTTCACAGCGGGATTTTCTATTACGGCGTCCGCAAATACATCTACGAGTCGCCCGTGCTCGAAAACAAGGAACACATGATCCGCGATGCGGTGGATGCGTTTCTGGCCGGCTTCGAGCGGGTCTTTGGAAGCGCTGCCGGCGTTGCTCAATCCCCGGTGAAAGCGGTCGTATAGAGCGTTTTCGAGCGAAGTGGGTACCGGTTCGCGTGAAGAAAACGCGTCAAAGAAAAAAGTCTAGAGCGTCGGTTCTGATTTAATCAGAACCGACGCTCTGGGCTATCCTCAGATATTCTCGATGCCGCCGCTTTTGACCGATCGCTGGATCGCCTCGAAGCTGCGGACGTTCGACAGCATTTCGTCCGGCGTGACCGGGTAGGGCGCCTGACCCAGCGCGGCGCGGCCGAAAGCTTCGAGGTTGTCGCGCACCGCCGGGTGCGGCGGATAGAACGCGCTCACCGGCATTTCGTCGCGGTGCACGCTGACCACGTCCCATCCGGTCGAATTCTGCGGATGGCTGCGGTCGCGAATTTCCATCCAGCCCTTCGATCCCAACAGCGCAAGCCGGCCCATGAACGGCGTCGCCAGCACCGCGCCCAGGATGGCGGTGGCGCCGCTCGCAAACCCGAGCGTGATCGACATCGTATCGCCATTCTCGAAATCGCTGCCCAATTGCGAAAGCCTGGCCCACACGCTGGTCGGCCGTCCCAGCAACGCGATCGAAAGATCCACCATGTGAATGCCGGTGGCCGAGAGCGGGCCGGCCGGATTCACCGTCTTTGACAAGCGCCAATTGTCGGGCGGCAATTTCAAGAACAGATCCTGGCTGAAATTCCCTTCCAGCAGCAGCGGATTGCCGAATTCGCCGGCCGCAAACCGCTTTCGCATCTCGATGACGGCGGGTTCGAACCGGCGTTCGTGGCCGATACCCAGTTGTACGCCCGCCTCTCGCACGGCGGCGAGCGCGGCCTCCGCATCTGCAGCGGTCGTGCATAGCGGCTTCTCGCAGAAGACGTGGCGTCCCGCTTGCGCGGCCGCGACGATCTGTCCGGCGTGGCGTTCCTGGGGTGTGCAGAGGATGACGGCGTTGATTTCCGGACTAGCCAGCGCATCCTCAAACCGCAATGCGGTCTTGACGCCGAGCGCTGTGGCCGCAGCCCGTGCCTGCTCCAGGGGATCGACGGCCAGCACGGGCTTGATGACCGGACTGCCAAGCAGGTTCTTGAGGATAGTTTGTCCCCACCAGCCCAGTCCGACGACAGCGGCATTGATCATATGCTGCTTCCGATCAGCGTGATTTCGACATTTCGGCGCGATACCAGTCGCCGATTTCGCTCGCCGTCATCAGCGCCACGCCATCATGGCCGATGACGTAGTCGAGCAACGCCTCAAGATACTTGATGCGATGCGGGACGCCGGTAATGTAGGGATGCACGGAGATCGCCATGATCCGCGCATTGGTCGCGCCCTCAAGATATAACCGGTCGAACTGATCGGTACAGCGCTTGAGAAACTGTTCGGATGGCAGATGCTGCAGGGCGTGGATGACGATATCATTGGTTTCCACCGAATAGGGGATCGTCGTCATGGTGCCGTGAGGCGTGGCGATATCCTGCGGCAGATCGTCGATCACCCAGTCCGCCAGATATTCGATGCCATTGAGGCGAAGCAGATCGAGCGTCTCGTTGTTTTCCGTCAGGCCCGGACTTTCCCATGACCTCGGCGGTTGGCCGGTGAATTTCGCGATGGTGTCGACGGCGCGCCTGATGGTGTCGGCCTGGTTCTCCAGTTTATGCATCGGTCCCTGGACGAAGCCGTGGCCCATGAATTCAAAACCGGCCTCCACCGCGGCCGAGGCAACGCGCGGGTAGGAAGTGCATACGCTCGCGTTCAGCGCCAAAGTCACCGGCATGTTGCGGTCGGTCAGTGCCTTGAACTGCCGCCAGAACCCGGCGCGCATGCCGTATTCGTGCCAGGACCAGTTGGGCACGTCGGGTAACAGCGGCTGTCCCATCGGCGGGCTGAGCACGGTGCGCGGCATCGCGTTCTCGATCCGCCATTCCTCGACATTGAGGATCACCCAGACCGCGAGTTTCTTGCCGTCGGGAAGCTCCAGCTTCGGCCGGTCGATTTGGGCCTGATAGGGAATCCGGTCGGTCAGCGCCACGGCGTGTCTTCTCGATTCGTTTGAAGATTATTCCGCGGCGGTGGACTGTTTCGAGGTGCCGGCGTTCACCCGCGGGATCACCTTTTCAGCCATCAGAATCATGGACTGCCGTCCAAGCTCGCGGTCTTTCCAGTCCTTGCCGGCGTATAGCAGCGTGCCGAACGTCCCGACCTCGTCCTGGAACGCCAGCAACTGATCGGCGACGCTGTCCGGCGTTCCATAGATGATCAGCTTGTCGCAAATCATTTCCAGCGTCACCTCGTCATCGGGTTGATCGCGGCGGGTCTTGAACAGCTCGATGCGGCCGTTTTTCTTCAATTTGGTGAACAGCGAGCGATAGTAATAAACATAAGGGCCGTTCGGGTCGGTCGCGTAGGCTTTTGCCGTTGCCGCATCCTTGGCGACGAACACGCTCTTGGCCACACGCCAGTTCGCCGGATCCGCCGGGCGGCCGCCGCGCTCGCAGCCCTCGACATATTTCGGCCAGTGGCTTTTGACCCAGGCCGGCATCAGGAAGTTCGCCGAAATCGGGTCCCAGCCGCGTATGGCGGCCTCGGTGACGCCCTTCGAGAACGGCGCCACCGCGGTGACGACGATCGGCGGATGCGGCCGCTGCAGGGGCTTTGCGATAAACCCTTGCCCGATATCCTCGATCAGCGTCCTTTCGGTCGAGATGTTCCAGTATTTTCCCTTGAAATTATACGGCGGCTCGCTGGACCAGATGTCGAGGACCTGATTGATCGATTCGAGAAACATCTCGTTGCGATTGGCGTCCAGATTGCCGAACAATTCGGCATCCGACAAAAGCCCGCCGGGGCTGATGCCGAAAATCAGCCGCCCGTCGAGCATGTGATCGAGCATCGCCATGGTGGCCGCCACCGTGGCCGGATGGGTGTTCGGCATGTTGACGGTACCGGTGCCGAGCTTGATCTGCTTGGTCGCGGCCGCAATCCAGGCGAGGAACGCGATGCAGGAGGTGATGTTCTCGGCCCTGTCGGTGACGTGCTCGCCGACATAGGCCTCGTTGAACCCCAGTTCGTCGGCCAGCAGGAAGGCTTCGCGATCTTCCCGGAGCGAGAGCTGCCAATCCTTGTCGAGAGGATGGATTGGCATGGTAAAGTAACCCAGTTTCATCGCCTGCTCCTCCCCGGAGCTGATTTTGTTGCGCTCCTAACGGCGCGCGTTTCATGCCATTATGACTAATCCGAAAGTCGAGTCATCAGAAATAATCGTTCGATAAACAAACTTGACCTTTGCCGGGCACCACCGTCTAATCCCGAAAAATGCACCAAAATCCGGCCGGGGAGGTCACATCCATGAAAGCCTCGGCTTTCAGCTACGCCCGTGCAACCAGCGTTGGAAACGCGATCGAGTTGCTGGTTGCGCATGGCGAGCGGGCAAAGGTGCTTTCGGGCGGCCAGAGCCTGATGCCCGCGATGAATCTCCGTCTTGTGGCTCCGGAACTGATCGTCGATATCGGCGACCTCACCGAGCTGCGTGGCATCGCGGTCAGCGGCGACATTCTCACGATCGGTGCGCTGACGCGCCACGTCGACCTCTTGAAGTCTCCCGAAATCGCGGCCCACGCGCCTCTGCTGACCGATGCAATCGCCCATGTCGCGCATCCCGCCATCCGCAACCGTGGCACGATCGGCGGCAGTCTTGCGCATGCCGATCCCGCTTCGGAACTGCCGGCCTGCATGGTTGCCCTGAACGCGACCATCATCATCAGCGGCGCTGCCGGCGAACGCCGCGTTCCAGCCAGGGACTTCTTCACGGGAATTTATGAGACAGTTCTGTCGGCTCAGGAATTGCTGGTTGCGGTCGAATTGCCGGTCGCGCAAGAAAATTCCGCGCATTTCTTCTGCGAATTCGCCAGGCGGCGCGGCGATTACGCCATCGTCGGCCTCGCCGCCCAGGCGGTCGTGGAAAATGGCGCGCTGGCCGATCTTCGCCCTGTCTTCTTTGCCGTAGGTGATCGGCCCGTGCTGGCCAAAGCCGCGGCCAGGCTTCTCAAGACAGCCGTCACACCGGCGTTGCTGTCGGAAGCATCGGACGAATTGAGCGAACAGCTCGATCCGCCCGAAGATCAGCAGGCAAGCAGCTCGATGCGCCGGCATCTGGCGAAGATATTGCTGGCGCGGTGCGTGTCCGCGCTTCTCGGTCGTCCCGATCTCTGTGCCGGGGGACCTCTGTGACGGCGCCTTTGTCGATCTCGCTTCACGTCAACGGCGAGCGCGTCGATGCGCTCGTCTTGCCGCGCCTCAATCTCGCGGACTTCCTGCGCGAGCAGCTGAAGCTGACGGGCACGCATGTCGGTTGCGAGCACGGGGTGTGCGGCGCCTGCACCGTTCGCGTGAACGGAGAGATCGTGCGTTCCTGCCTGATGCTGGCGGCGCAGACGCATGGCGCTTCGGTCGAAACCATCGAGGGGTTATCCGACAGCGGCGAGATCGCCGATCTGCAGGCCGCCTTTCGCGATCGCAATGCGCTGCAATGCGGTTTTTGCACGCCAGGAATGCTGATCGCCGCACAGGATTTGCTGAAGCAGGAGGCCGCGCCCGACCGCGAGCGAATCCGCGAGCATCTCTCCGGCAATTACTGCCGCTGCACCGGCTACCAGGCCATCGTCGATGCGGTCGAGACCACGGCGCGGGCGCGCAAGGGATGCAAGCCATGACTGCATCGTCCGCCAATCCGGAGACGCTCTCGGTGCTTGATCGGCCGAATTCCTATATCGGCAAGGTGGTCCCGCGGCCCAACCTCGATCGGCTGATGCAGGGGCGCGGGCTTTATGTCAGCGACCTGGAGCTGCCGCGGATGGCGCATGTGGTGTTCGTCCGATCGCCGCATGCGCACGCGAAAATTGTCGGGATCGACGCCGGCACGGCGAAAGGCATGCCTGGCGTCATCGCGATCGTGAGCGGTGAGGAGCTCACCTCCGTCATCACGCCGTGGGTCGGCGTGCTCTCGCACTTGAAGGGTCTCAAATCAGCCGCCCAGCACGCGATCGCGATCGGCCGCGTCTGCTGGCAGGGCGAGGCCGTCGCAGCCGTGGTGGCGACGAGCCGCGCCGTCGCAGAGGACGCCGCCGAAATCGTCACCGTTGAATATGAGGAATTGCAAGCGGTGACGGACATGCGCACCGCGCTTGATCCTGAGACGCCGGTCATTCATCCCTCGCTCGGCGACAATCTCGCCTTTGAGCGCAATCTCGACGCGGGCGCAGTCGATGCGGGCTTTGCCGGCTCCGACGAAATCGTGGAGGCCGATTTCGTCTTCGGTCGCCACACCGGCGTGACGCTGGAGCCGCGCGCGGTGGTGGCGGACTGGAACGCCGCCGAGGCGCGGCTGACGATCTACCAGGGCACGCAGGCGCCGCACATGGTGCAGAACATCGCCGCGCTTCATCTGGGCCTCGAGGAGCAGCAGGTTCGCGTGGTCTGCAAGGATGTCGGCGGTTCCTTCGGCATCAAGGTTCATATCTATGCCGACGAAATGGCCACCTATGCGCTGTCGAAACTGCTGCGGCGGCCGATCAAGTTCGTCGCGGACAGGGTGGAGAGTTTCAACACGGATATTCACGCCCGTGATCACCGCTGCAAGGGACGGATCGGCGTCAAGCGCGACGGCACCATCACGGCGTTCGAGATCGATGACCTCACCGGCATCGGTCCCTATTCGATGTATCCGCGCACCAGCGCCATCGAAGCCAACCAGGTCGTCAATCTGGTCGGCGGACCCTATGTGACAAAGAACTATCGTGCCCGCGCCCGCGTCGTGTTCCAGAATAAGAACGTGATGTGCCAGTACCGGGCGGTCGGTCACCCCATCGCGTGCTCGGTGACCGAAGGCCTGGTCGATCTGGCGGCCTCGAAGATCGGGATGGATCCGGTCGAGATCCGTCGCCGCAATCTGATCGCCGATGATGCCTACCCCTGCGCGTCGCCTTCCGGCCTGCGGTTCGAGCTGTTGTCGCATCACGCCGCCATGAACAGACTGACGGCGATGATGGATTACGACGCGCTGCGCGCCGAGCAGGCGGCCCTGCGCCGCAAGAATATTCATCGCGGTATCGGCATCGCCAGCTTCATCGAGGTCACCAATCCGAGCGCGGCGTTTTATGGCGTCGGCGGCGCCAGGATTTCATCGCAGGATGGCGTCGCGGTGCGGCTCGACGCGCAAGGCGCCGTGATTTGCCAGACCAGCATCACCGAACAGGGGCAGGGCTCGGAATCGCTCACGGCGCAAATCGTCGGCAGTGTGCTCGGCGTCTCGATGGCGCGCGTTCGCGTTATCCTCGGCGATACCGATCAAACGCCCTATGGCGGCGGCACCTGGGCCTCCCGCGGCGCCGGCATCGGCGGGGAGGCCGCGCTTCGGGCCGCCAAGATCTTGCGCAGGAACATCCTCGATGTCGCAGCCGCCATCCTGCAATCCTCCCCGGCCGAACTGGACATCGCGAACGATGCGGTTGTGAACGCGAGCGACGGGGCGCCGCGCATTGAGCTGCGCGAACTCGCCAGGATCGTCTATTTCCGCCCGGACACCTTGCCGCCGGGCATCCAGCCCGAGCTGATGGCGACGCGCCACTTCGTGCCCCGCGAATATCCCTTTGCTTTCACCAACGGCGTTCAGGCCTGCTGGCTTGAAGTCGATACCGACACCGGCTTCGTCAAATTGCTCAGGCATTGGGTCGTCGAGGATTGCGGTACCCTCATCAATCCACAACTGGTCGACGAACAGATCCGCGGCGGCGTGGTGCAGGGGCTGGGTGCGGCGCTGTTCGAGAAATGCATCTATGACGAGCGCGGCCAGCTGACCAACGCCAACATGGCCGATTATCTGGTTCCGATGTCCGGCGAGATGCCCGATATAGATGTCGGCCATGTGGTGTCGCCGACCGCGGAGACCGAACTCGGCGCCAAGGGCGCGGGCGAGGCTGGAACGGCGGGGGCGGCGGCGGCAGTGGCGAATGCGGTCAACGACGCGCTGAAGCCGTTCGGCGCGACAATTACGGAGATTCCGTTGACGCCGCAACTCATCCTGACGGCGCTCGGGCGAATTTGAGCGGAGACGGCGCCGGCAAGACCAAATACAATGTGATTTAAGGGGGAGGAAGCCATGACCAGGAATATCACCAAATCGGGATCGATTTCCCGTCGCCGTCTGCTCGCGACGGCAAGCACGGGCGCAGCGCTCGCGGTCTCGCCATTTCGCATCAATCTTCTGCAGGCGCAGGAAGCGCCCATCAAGATCGGCTTTCCAGTGCCGCTGACCGGGCCTTACGGCACCGAAGCCCAGGATCAGGTGCGCGCCGGCCAGCTCGCCGTCGCCCAGTTCAACGACGCCGGCGGCCTCAACGGGCGCAAGGCGGAACTGCTCGTGCGCGACGACAAGCTCAATCCCGGAGAAGCGGCGACGCGGACGCTGGAGCTGGTGGAAAAGGAGAAGGTGAATTTTGTCGTCGGCAGCCTTTCCGCGGCGGTGCAGCTCGCGATCAACAACGTCACCAAGGAGCGCGGCATCATCTTCAATTCGATCAGCCAGTCCGATGCGATCAATGAGGCGGCCGACTTCAGCAAATATACCTTCCACGAAGCGCTTAACCCGCATATGACCTCGGGCGCGGTCGGCCGTTACGCGTTTTCGAAGTTCGGCAAGAGGGTCGCGTTCCTCACCGCCGACTACGCCTATGGCCACGAAATGGTCCGCGGCTTCCTCGAGGTCGGCAAGGCCTTCAACATCGAGAACCTCGGCGACATCCGCCATCCGCTCGGCACCTCCGATTTCTCGACGCTGCTGCCGCGCATCCAGGCGCTGAAGCCTGATATCCTCTGCATCAGCAATTTCGGCCGCGACCAACAGATCGCACTGAGACAGGCGACCGACTTCGGTGTCAAGAAGACCACGCAAATCATCGCGCCGTTGCTCTCGCATGCGAGCCGGGTTGCGGCGGGGCCGCAGGCGTTCGACGGCGTGATCGGCGGATGCTCGTTCTACTGGGGCATCGAGGATAAATTCGCTTCCACCAAGGCGTTCAACGACGCGTTCCGCAAGATGTATGACGGCAAGCTGCCAACCGATTACGGCGCGCTCGGCTATGGCGGTGTGCGGACCGTGCTGACCGCCGTCAAGAATGCCGGCAGCGTCGACACCGACAAGGTGATCGCGGCCATGGAAGCGCTGAAATACGATTTCTACAAGGGACCGCAATATTATCGCAAATGCGATCACCAGTCGGTGCAATCGGTGCTGGTCATTCAGTCGAAGTCGAAGGATATGAAGAACGAATCCGATGTGTTCGATGTCATCAGCACCGACGAGCCCAACGAAGCGAATTTGCGCAGCTGCGAAGCGCTTGGACACAAGGCCTGACATCGTAGACAGCGTGCGCCTTCGGGTGGCACACGCTATGCTTATCTTCACTTTTTGAGCATGATCTCGGGACAAACGCTTGTCGCGTTTGTCCCGAGGGAAAACGGGTTTCCATTTTTTACGAATCTGCTGCTGGGGGCTACATGGCCGGTCTGAGCCTTGATCTGGTCGCACTGCAATTGTTCGCAGGGCTCGCGCTCGGCGCGATCTACGTGCTGTTTGCCATTGGCCTTTCATTGATCTTTGGCATGCTGACCGTGGTCAACTTCGCCCACGGCGCATTCTATATGGTGGGCGCCTATGTCGGACTGTACATCCTGATGCTCGGCGGCAACTTCTGGATTTGCCTGATTGCGGTGCCTTTGGCGGTCGGCCTGTTCGGTGTTTTCGTGGAACGCGTGCTGATCCGCCGGCTCTACGGCAGAGGAATCGATTATCCGCTGCTGCTGACGTTTGGATTGAGCTACGTGATGGTCGAGCTGGTTCGGATCGCGTTTGGCAAGACCGGATACCCGTTCGACACGCCGGAGGTTCTGCAAGGCGCGGTCAATATCGGGGTCGGCTATTTCCCGCTCTACCGCCTGTTCGTGATCGGGGCGACCGCAGCCGTGCTGCTGGCGCTCTGGCTTTTTCTTGAAAAGACGAGTTTCGGTCTGATCATTCGGGCCGGCGCGCGCGATCCGCAGATCGTGCGCGTGCTGGGGGTCGACGTCGCGCGGGTCTGGCTGATTGTCTTCGGGATCGGGACCGCGATCGCGGGCTTCGCCGGGTTGCTGGCGGCGCCTCTCCAGGGCGTCATTCCGGAGATGGGCGGCACCATTCTCGCCGAGGCCTTTGTCGTCACGGTGGTCGGCGGCATGGGGTCGATTGGCGGCGCGGTATTGGCCGGTCTTTTGGTCGGCGTTGTCGTCAGCATGACCTCGCTGTTTGCGCCGGAAATGGCGAAGGTGTCGATCTTCGCGCTGATGGCGGTGGTTCTGATCGTCCGGCCGCAGGGCTTCTTCGGGCGCGCCGGACTGATGAGTTGAGGTGAAATTAACCGCATGAATGAGATGACCCAGCCAATCCTGCGGGCGCGGGCGGCCCCTCGGAGCTGGTTCCAGTTCGCGATCACGCATCGCGCAAGTATCGCCAGCCTCGTCGTGCTGGTGTTTCCGCTGGTCATGCCGTTCACCGCGCTGGCGGTGAATATCCTGATCTACGGCCTGTTCGCGCTCGGCTTCAACCTGGTCTACGGCTACCTCGGCCTGCTGTCCTTCGGCCACGCCGCGTTATTCGGAACCGGCGCCTATTTCTGCGGTATCGCGATCGTGCATTTTGGCCTGCCATGGTTCGTGGCCGTCGCGCTCGGGGTTTTCGGGGGGCTCGCGATGGCGGCGCTGATCGGCGTGCTGGCGATCCGGACGCGGGGCATCTACTTCGCGATGGTGACGATGGCGCTGTCGCAATGCGTCTATTACCTGTTCTATCAGGCCGTCGACTGGACCGGCGGCGAGAACGGCCTGCGCGGCATCAATGTCCGCGCGATCGATGTTTTCGGCCTCAGGCTCGATTTCATCAATCCGCTGACCCGTTACTATGTCATCGCGGCGTTCGTGATCGCCGCCTTCTTCGTCCTGTCGCGAATACTCGCTTCTCCCTTCGGCGCGGTGATCGAAGCGGTGCGCGAGAATGAGACCCGCGCCAGGGCGTCGGGCTATGACGTGACGCTGACGCGCCTGATTACCTTCGTGCTGTCGGGCGGATTTTGCGGGCTGGCGGGCGCACTCCAGGCCCTGCACCTCTCGATCGTGCCGATCGAAATCCTGCATTACGACACCTCCGGCATCGTGGTGATGATCGCGCTGCTCGGCGGAATGGGAACATTCTTCGGGCCGATGGTCGGCGCCGCGGCGTTTCTGCTGCTCGAGAACCTCGTCTCGCTCTGGACGGTGCATTGGCAACTTATCGTCGGGGCCATTTTCATGATCTGCGTATTGTTCTTCCCGGCCGGCATCTGGGGAACGCTGATATCGCGTGGCAAGCCATGACGAACACGGGCGCGTCATCACAACAGGTCATCCTGCGCACCAGGGGCGTGGGCAAGATGTTTGGCAAATTTCGCGCGCTGAACAATATCTCGGCCGAATTCACCAAGGGCGCGATCACCTCGATCATCGGCCCCAACGGCGCCGGAAAGAGCACCTATTTCAACCTGCTGTCCGGAGCCTTCTCGCCTTCGACCGGCAGCGTGGAGTTCGAAGGCCGCGACGTGACCGGGCTTCCCCAGCACCGCTTTGCCCATATGGGCATCGCAAAATCGTTCCAGATCACCAATGTATTTCCCCAGCTGACGACGCGGGAGAATATCCGAGTCGGATTGCAGGCGCTGGTGTCGCGTTACGACATGTGGCGGCCGCGCGCCCGGCTTCGCGAGCTGAGCGAGCAGGCCGATGAATTGCTGGCGCTGGTCGGATTGTGGGAGTCCCGCGGGCGAACAGCGAGAACGCTTGCGCATGGTGAGCAGCGCGCGCTGGAGATCGGCATGGCGCTGGCGAGCCGCCCGCGGCTGCTGCTGCTGGACGAGCCGACCGCCGGAATGAGTCCGGAGGAAACCCGCGTCATGATGGATTTGATCGTGAAGCTTGCCGGCGAACGCACCGTGATTCTGGTCGAGCACAAGATGAAACTGGTGCTCGGGATCAGCAACCGCATCCTGGTGCTGCACCATGGCGAGTTGCTCGCCGAAGGCACGCCTCTCGAGGTCCGCCAGAATGAGGCGGTCAAGCGGGTCTACCTCGGCCAGCGGGAGCACTGAGCGGATGTTGCAGGTCAGCAATCTGAACGCCTGGTACGGTGCGAGCCATGTGCTGCAGGACATCAATATCGAGGTTGCCAAGGGCGAGATCGTCTGCCTGATAGGGCGCAACGGCGCCGGCAAGACCACGACCCTGAAATCGATCATGGGGCTGATGGACAAGACGAGCGGCTCGGTGATCTTCAAGGGCAGGGAGCTGTTGACCGAGCCGGCACATATGCGCTTTGCGCTCGGACTGGCTTACGTTCCGGAAGAGCGGCGCATCGTGCAGGGGCTGACGGTGCGGGAGAATCTTCGGCTGGGCCTGGTGGCGTCTCCCGAGAAGAAGCGGGAGGTCGAGCTGATCGAGGGTATTGCCCGGATTTTCCCGCGGCTTGCCGAGCGCCTGGATCAGGAAGCCGTCACGATGTCCGGCGGTGAGCAGCAGATGCTGGCGATCGCGCGCGCCGTGATCGCTAAGCCTGATCTCATCATGCTCGATGAACCCTCCGAAGGGATCATGCCGGTACTGGTCGACGAAATGTTCGAGCTGTTTCGCGCCATGAAGGCGCAAGGGACGACCGTGTTGCTGGTCGAGCAGAATGTCGAGCTCGCGCTCGATATCGCCGATCGCGCCTATGTGCTCGACCAGGGTGCGGTGGTCTATCAGGCCGCCGCGAAGGAGCTATTGGCCGATAACGAGATCAAGGAGCGTTATTGTTCGGTGTGAGCCGAATCTTCCGCCACTTCTTGCACTGCATCTCTTGCAGTTTATCGACCGCCTTGAACGTGCCGTCGGCCTGAATGACGGTCAGAAAGACCTTCGGGGGCGCTTCGCGCATCTTTTCGCCGAGCATTATGATGTCGCCGCTGATGTCGAATGGGCCGACGTCATTGATGGTCCGCAGCATGTCTGGACTATGCAATCCGCGTCGATCCCGCCGTTGAATGCTTTGTCCCTTCGCTGGACATCCTTGAACGCATGCGTTGATGCGAGAACTGCAGCGTATTGTTGTGTCTGCGCCGCAACAATCGCGAGGATTCCGCAGGAAAACCAACGAATTGATCCAGGTCAATTTTTTTGATCACCGGAAAGCATTTGTGGAGAGCAGTCGGCACGAAATCGTTTCGAGCCGGCAATTTTTGGGGATTTTTTTATGAAAGCAAGAACAGGAACCATGCTCTCGCCGCTCGCTTTGGTGGCGGGTCTCTTTGGCTGCGCCGTCGCCGCTTCTGCCGCAGACATTCCCGTCAAAACGCCAACCTACAAGGCACCGGTGGTCGAGCCCTGGAATCCGTGGATGATTCGTATGCGCGCGGTCGGCGTGATCCCCCAAAACTCCGGATGGGTTGACCAAGTGCCGGGATCAGGTCTGAAGACGACGAACAATGTCATTCCGGAATTGGACATCTCCTACTTTTTCACCCGCAATATCGCGGCGGAACTCATTCTCGGCGTCACCCGCCACGATGTGACCGGGACGGGTGTTCCGGCGACGGCCGGTCTCAATGTCGGTTCAGCCTGGCTGCTGCCGCCGACACTGACGCTGCAATATCACTTCACCGACCTGGGCGCGTTCAAGCCCTATATTGGTGCGGGCGTGAATTACACGATCTTCTACGATCAGTCGGCCGGCAACGCCTTCAATAATGCGGGCACCATCGTCACCAGCAGCAATCTGCACGATTCGGTAGCACCGGCCGCGCAGATCGGCTTCGACTACATGATCGACAAGCACCTCGGTCTGAACCTCGATGTCAAGAAGATCTGGTTGCGTCCGGACTGGAACGGCGTGATCGCTGGAACCGTGCCGGTCACCGGCAAGGTCAATCTCGATCCCTGGCTGATCGGAACCGGCCTCACCTACAAGTTCTGATATCTGATGCGACCAGGCGGGGCCGATACAGATCGGCCCCCGCTTTTCCATGGTGCGCCCGGCATGAGCGCACTCTTATGGGTGCAAGTCCCATCGTGAGTTGATCACAACGAGCGAAGTGAAGCGCAACTGCACGAGGGTGACCGAGTGTGGGGAGGAA
>JBKQRS010000466.1:0-6766 GCA_052143915.1 Bradyrhizobium sp. | reverse complement strand
GTGATCGTCACCCACAACATGCAGCAGGCGGCACGCGTGTCGGATCGCACCGCCTTCATGTATCTCGGTGAGCTCATTGAATTCGACGAAACCAACAAGATCTTTACGTCGCCGAACGATCGACGCACGCAGGATTACATCACCGGCCGGTTCGGCTGACGCGCAAATCGCGGGAGAATTGGAATGCAATCAGACCATACCGCCAAGGCATTCGACAGCGATCTGCAGGAAATCACCCGGCTGGTTGCGGAAATGGGCGGTCTCGCCGAGCGCATGATCGTCGAATCCGTCGATGCGCTGATCCGCCGCGACGTCGCGCTCGGCCAGCGTGTCGTCACCGCCGATGCGGAAATCGACAACCTGCAGCGCCTGATCGAGGAGCGCGCGGTATTGACCATCGCGCGGCGCCAGCCGATGGCGGTGGACCTGCGCGAAATCGTCGGCGCGATGCGGGTCGCAATCGATCTCGAGCGGATCGGCGATCTTGCCAAGAACATGGGCAAACGGGTCGCGGCGCTGGAGAGCGACTTCCAGCCGCTGAAGCTGATCCGTGGCCTCGAGCACATGACCGACCTCGTGCAGTCGCAGGTGAAGTCGGTACTCGACGCCTACGCGGCGCACGATCTGCCGGCGGCGATGGCGGTCTGGAAGGGCGATGAGGAAGTCGATGCCATCTGCACGTCGCTGTTTCGCGAGCTCCTGACCTACATGATGGAAGATCCGCGCAATATCAGTTTTTGCATCCATCTGATGTTCTGCGCCAAGAACATCGAGCGGATCGGCGACCACGCCACCAATATCGCGGAAACCGTATTTTACATGATTGAAGGCCAGCAAATACCCGACAAGCGCCCGAAGGGCGACATGACGAATTTTGCCACGACTGTACCTGGAAACTGAACGAGCGTTTTTCGAACGAAGTGGCGACCGGTTCGCGTGAAGAAAACGCGTCAAACCAAGAGAAGCGTTTTTGAGCGAAGTTTGAGACCGGCTGGCGTGAAGAAAACCCGTCCAAAACACGAGAGAAGGCTACCGACATGAGCGCGCGCATTCTGGTGGTGGAAGACGAGGAGGCGCTTACGACGCTGTTGCGCTACAACCTCGACGCCGAAGGCTATGACGTCGAAACGGTCGGGCGCGGCGACGACGCCGACACCCGCTTGAAGGAACGGGTTCCCGACCTGATCGTGCTGGACTGGATGCTGCCCGGCCTGTCCGGGATCGAGCTGTGCCGGCGCTTGCGGGCGCGGCCGGAGACCAGGCAATTGCCGATCATCATGCTGACCGCGCGCGGCGAGGAAAGCGAGCGGGTCAGGGGCCTTGCGACCGGCGCCGACGACTACATCGTCAAGCCGTTCTCGGTGCCGGAATTGCTGGCGCGGGTGCGGGGCCTGTTGCGCCGCGCCAGTCCGGAACGCCTGGCCACCGTGCTCACCTATGGCGACATCGAACTCGATCGCGAGAAGCGCCGCGTCGCCCGCTCGGGCCGTCCGGTCGATCTCGGTCCGACCGAATACCGGCTGCTGGAATTTTTTCTCGAGCATCCGGGGCGCGTGTTCAGCCGCGAGCAGCTGCTCGACAGCGTGTGGGGCCGCGATATCTATATCGACGAGCGCACCGTGGATGTGCACATCGGGCGCTTGCGCAAGCTGCTCAATCCCGGCCGTGAGCAGGATCCGATCCGCACTGTTCGCGGCGCCGGCTACGCGCTCGACGATCGGTTTGCCAAGGTGGAGTAAGACGGTCACGATTGGTCGTCGTCCCCGCGCACGCGCGGATCCATAGCCATCATTTCTAATTTTGAAATGAGCTGGAGCACCAGCTGGGCATAACCGCGAATATTTGTGGTTGTGGGTCCCGGCGTTCGCCGGGACGACGTCCTCGTCATTGCGAGCGGAAGCGAAGCAATCCATCGGGCAAGGAAGCAGGTCTGGATTGCTTCGTCGCGGGGCCTGTCATCGGGCGCGCATTCGCGCGACCCGTTGGCTCCCTTGCGCGCTTCGCGTTTGTCGCAGGCAATGACGACGACAAGCATCCACCTTCCCGCGGCCCGAAACGCCCGAGTTGTGCACGAATCTTCTCCCTCCGAGAACAGAGGGTGCAGGGAAAGCCGGGTGCCGGTTGCACCCGCGGCCGCGTGTGTAGTGTAGAAAGCACACGCGTTAGTCACCACAGGTTCACCGGAGCAGTCCGGCCTTCCCTGCGCAATGGTTTTAACGGCTTATTCCGCGCTCTCCCCGGTGACCGGCTTTCTTGCCACCGTCGCCTCGCGGGAATTGCATCCCGCGAAACTTGACGCCAGCGTCGGGGCGTCAGGACCACACGACTTCGCCGTCCGCACACAACATCATTCGTCTCTTGATGCTGCCGCGTCCACCGCATCCCGCACCCAACGTCCGTGACGACCGCGAAGCGCCCCTCTTGAGGGGCACGGGATGGCCAAGGATTTAGAAGTGATTTGGGCGAGCTGCGAAGCGGAATATTTTTTCGGAAGGGGCTGGACACAAAATCGCGAAGGCAGCCTGACGGGCAAATCAGTGGAGTGCGCAGCCCTGAGAAAATTGCGGGCGGTGGACTACAGCACTTCCGGTTCGTCGATCACGCCTGCTTGAAGCATGAGTTACTTCTCTAACACCTAATTTAATGGTGACGGCGAAATGCATTCCTATGTCAGCGGCACCAGAGATCAACAACTGGCAGATCAACAGCCGGCGTTCGAGCGCGAAGTATCGTTGATAACGAATACTGCACGCTCCGTTCACCCGGCAAAAAAAGGAGAATGTGTCTTGATGAACTTCAGATTGATCGGGATAGCCGCGCTTACGCTGATGCTGGCTACCCCGGTGATGGCAATGCACCGCAATGATCGCCACCACTACAGTCACAGGGAGTTGCCGATCCAGCACGGCTACGGCTCAGCTTACGGAGCCTACGCCTCGGACCGTGGATACGACGTCGCCCCCGGCAACATCTCCAACGACTTCGACCGCAGAAACACGTTCAACTAACCCTCAAGCGAGCAACCTGCGTTGCGGCTTCCAAATCGGGAGGCCGGCGGAAAGCAAGAAAGCCCGGATGTCGCTTGGCGCGTCCGGGCTGCGCTTGCCGCGTCGAGATGGATCATCAAATCCGCAAGCCGTATGAGCGTGGCGAGATGGGGGGACTGCTGGAAATCAGCTGCTCCGGATATCGCTCTGCTGATAAGGGCTACGCTTGCTGCTGCGTCCCGCCGATCGAACAAGCTTCCTAGGTCTGTGCCGGCATGTTCTGCTTCACGACGGCGGGGTCTTTTTCGGTCGGAAACACGCTCTCGTATAGCGCGCGGGCCTCTTGAATAAGGCGGACCTCGTCCCGGTTGCGATCAGGCTTCGGGAATTTGACGACTTCACCCATTTGATCTCCAGGGCAGGAAACGACAGGCAAAAATAGATGCGAATGTCGTGCCAGCCCCAGCGGGACTTTTACGGGCCCCGTATTCATCCGGAGTCAAACCCGAGGGACCGATGAACGGCGGCTCAACCAGCGGGGCCTGTTGCGCGATATCGGCGACGGGAACGAAGCCGCCGCTTCCGGCTTACGTTGCTTCACCCGTCGCGAGCCGGAGCCCCGATAACGCCAATTCGCGTTGCCCGGCATTGCTGAACGTCCGTCCAATGATGAGCCATGGCCCGCCGGGACCAATGGCCTGGCGGCGCGCGAATTCACGTGCATCGCTCAGGCGTCCCATCTGCGCATAGCACGCGGCAAGAAACCACATCGTCAGGGGGTAGGTCGGCAGCTCGCGGAACGACGTCTCCAGAACGGCGGCCGCCTTGTCGAAACGCCGCTGGAAGAAATGGCAGATGCCGATGCCGGTCAGATGAAACGCCCGCCGCAGGGTGCGGGGATCAAGCCGCAACGACATCTCGAAATGTTCGATTGCCAGATCGGCTTCACCGCAAACGGTTCGGATCCAGCCGCTCCATAGCCAGCCGAAGGCGTGGCTCGGATTGCGGGCCAGCGCGCCATCGACCAATCCCTTCAGGACGCTGGGGTCCTCGCCGATATTCAACAAGGCGCCGGCGGCCGACGTAACGGTGGAAGGGTCGTCGGGGGCAACCTCGAGAGCCCGTCGCGCCCAGGTGCTGGCGCGCTCTCTTTCGATCGCGGCGTCTTCGCCCCATCCGCTCGAGATATTCTGCGAATGACAAAGCGCCAGCGAGGCGAGCGCGAGCCCATAATGGGCATCGCGCTCGACCGCCTGTTCGAGCAGAGCGATCGCCTGCATGTTGGGCTCGCGCGCCCATGCGCGAAGGAGCGGCAGCGCGCGCAGAAACAGGGTGTACGCGGTCAGGTTGCCGGTGGGACGATCCGAAGCGCGCTTGATGTCCATATCCAGCAGCATCGGATCGATCACCCCCGCCACGCTTGAGGCGACCTTGTCCTGGAGCTCGAACACGTCTTCCAGCGCGCCATCGAATTTCTCGGACCAGAGATGGAAGCCCCGCGAACTGTCGATGAGTTGTCCCGTGATCCGCAGCCGCGAGCCCGCCCTTCGCACGCTGCCTTCCAGCACGTAGCGCACGCCGAGCTCGCGCCCGACCTGCCTGATGTCGACGGCTCTGCCTTTATAGGTGAACGACGAATTGCGCGCGATCACGAACAGCGACTTGAAGCGCGACAGCGCCGTAATGATGTCTTCCACCAGACCGTCGGCAAAATATTCCTGCTCCGGATCGCCGCTCAGGTTCTGAAACGGCAGCACGGCGATGGACGGCTTGTCGGGAAGCGCGAGCGCGGAAACCTGGGCTGCGGGTGAAGCGGGCGCAGAGCTTTGACCGCCTGGCGTGAACCGCCACGCCCGCACCGGCTCGGCAATGTTCTTCAGCGTCTGCGGCCCAAGGTCCTCGCAGGCGATTTCGACCTTGCCGCGAATCTGCCGGTAGGCGTCATCGGAGATGCAAACCCCGCCCGGCCCGGCGATGCCCTCAAGACGCACGGCGATGTTGACGCAGTCACCGAAAATATCGTTGTCGTCGATGATGATTTCGCCGACATGCAAGCCGATCCGGAACTCGATTCTGCTGTCGTGCGGGACATCGGCGTTCTGCGCCGCCATGGCGCGCTGGAACTCGACCGCGCTGCGCGCGGCATCGACGGCGCTGGCAAACTCGACCAGCATGCCATCACCGGTGGTCTTCACGATGCGCCCGCGATGCGCGGCGATGGTGGTGTCGACGAGGGCTTTTCTGATGGCCTTCAGCCGGGCCAGCGTGCCTGCCACGTCGGCACCCATGAGGCGGCTATACTCGGCGACATCCGCCGCCAATACCGCCGCCAATCGTCGCTCGACATGGTCGCCGGTCAAGAAGCCCCCGAGAATGCTCTACGTCGAATGCTCTACGTCGGCCCTCAATATAAGAGCATGTTGGCGGAGCCACAGCTAGGGGCGCAGGCGTTCAATCGGCGAGGAAGGTCCGGTTTGGATCATCGGCCACTGAAATGGACCGTGCGTACGACGTCGCTTCTCCCAGCCCTGCTATTGCTATCGCTCTATCGACGTCCCCAATAGGGAGGGCCCATATTCCGGTCGATTGTGCCCGGGTATTGCCCGTCCCCATAGGGGCCTCCCCACCCCGAGGGATAGGTTGGTTGCGCGATGCCGAGGTCAAAATGGTCAAAGTCCTGGGCAGGCATTCTATGAATCACCCGGCCATAGTAGTCCTGATAGGCGCCATGCATTGCATAGCCGCCACTGCCGGCTGCGATGGCCGGACCAGCGAGCATCAGCGAAAGTGCGGCGGCTCCAACGATTCTGAAGTTCGTCATCATCGTGCTCCTTTAGGCTCCAATCACCGCCCCCGCCTCTCGGCTGGGGAGTGTGAAGGGGCAAGGTCGGCGACCACCGTCTCACCCGGCGCAATCGAGGAAAATACGATCGGCCGGAACCGTGGCTTTGCAAGCACGAGGCGGCAAAGCAGTTCGGGGGCGCCACGCTGAGTTAACGCTCAACACCGGAAATCGAATCGCGCGGTGTTTCTAAAATTCGATTTCTCTCTAAAGTTCCATTTATCAATCCGTTGGGGGGCGGCACCGCGGTATCCGCCTGCAATCCCCAAGGGCCGGTCGGACCGGAAAACATCAGGCGTTATCGGCCTTCGTTCGATTCCGGCGTGGCCGTCCCCTACCCCACCCAAAATCCCGGCATCGCCGGCTCCAGCCTTCCCCCGATCCGCACCGGCGCGATCCTGAGCGCCAGCCCGGTCGCATCGTCGGTCTCGACCGCGACGCCCGACAGCGTCGCCGCACCCAGCGCCGGCTCGAACCGCGCCGACGGAATCCCCGAAGTAAAGCGCCGCAGCGGTTCATCCTTTTGCATGCCGATGATCGAGTCATAATCGCCGGTCATGCCGGCGTCGGTCATGTAGGCGGTGCCGGAGGGCAGGATCTGATGGTCGGCGGTCGGCACGTGGGTGTGGGTGCCGACCACGAGAGAAGCGCGGCCGTCGCAGAAGAAACCGATCGCCTGCTTTTCGCTCGACGCCTCGCCATGGAAGTCGACCACGACCGCGTCCGCCGCCATCCGCAGCGGACAGGCTTCGAGTTCGCGGTTGACCACCGCGAACGGATCATCGAACGGCGTCATGAAGACGCGGCCGATGGCGTTGAGGACCAGCGCGCGCTGGCCGTTCTTGGCGTCAACCAGCGCGGCACCTCGGCCGGGTGTACCTCTCGGAAAATTCGCCGGGCGAACCAGCCGGGGCGCGCGCTCGATGAACACCAGCGC
>JBKQRS010000465.1:0-2922 GCA_052143915.1 Bradyrhizobium sp. | reverse complement strand
CGAGAGCTGCGAGCCGTACCAGTAGGCGTTCTTGGCATGGCCGTAGAGCAGCACGCCGAGTTCGTCGATACCGTCGACGATCTCGTGCTCGTCGAGAATGTGCCATTTCTGCTGCATCTTGCCGGTCGCCCCGAAAATCTCGTGCAGCGACAGCACCGCGTCGTTGGCGGGGTGATAGGCGTAGTGGCAGGTCGGGCGGTACACCACGTTCTGGCCGTCCCGCACCGTGAAATAGTCCGCGATCGAGATCGCCTCGTTATGCGTGACCAGGAAACCATATTGCGCGCCCGGCGTCGGGCACCACGAGCGCACGCGGGTATTGGCGCCGGGCTGCAGCAGATAGATCGCCGCCTGGCATCCGGTCTCGTGCTTGCGGCCGTTCTCCGGCATCCATTTTTCATGGGTGCCCCAGCCGAGTTCGGCCGGCTGCATGCCTTCGGAGACAAAGCCCTCGACCGACCAGGTATTGACGAACACGTCCATCGGCTTCGGATTCCTCGAACGCTGGGTGTCGCGTTCGGCGACATGGATGCCCTTGACGCCGAGCTTGTGGGCGAGCTGGCCCCAGCCTTCGCGGCTGTTCGGTTCGTTGAACGGGGTGTTGGTGTCGCGGGCGATGTCGAGCAGTGCCTGCTTGACGAACCATGACACCATGCCGGGATTGGCGCCACAGGTGGAGACCGCGGTCGGGCCACCCGGGCTGTTTCGCTTGGCGGCGAGCAGGGTCTCGCGCAGGGCGTAGTTGGAGCGCTTTTCGGGGCCGATATTCTTGTCGAAATAGAAGCCGAGCCACGGCTCGACGACGGTATCGATATAGAGCGCGCCGATCTCGCGGCATAGCGTCATGATGTCGACCGAGGAGGTGTCGACCGACAGGTTGACGCAAAAACCCTGACCGCCGCCGGCGGTCAAAAGCGGCACCAGCACGTCGCGATAATTGTCGCGGGTCACGCCCTGCTTGATAAAGCGCACGCCGTGCTTTTTGGCGAGCTCGCCGTCCTCGTGCGGATCGATAATCACAAAGCGCGATTTGTCGTATTCGAAATGCCGTTCGATCAGAGGCAGCGTGCCTTTGCCGATCGAGCCGAAGCCAATCATGACAATGGGGCCGGAAATTTTCGCGTGGATCAGCTGATCGGGCGGGCTCATGGGAAGGTCTCCGGAACAGGGAAAAGTGAGGCGAAGAAAGAAAAAGGATGAGGGATCAGAGGCTGCGTCGCTTCGCGGTGACTTCGATCTCGACCTTCATCTCGGGTTTGTAGAGACCCGCAACGACCAGAAGCGTCGCGGCCGGGCGAATGTCGCCAAGAACTTCGCCGCAGACCGCAAAGTGGGCGTCCGCATCTCTGCCGTCGGTGATGTAGTAGGTGGCGCGGACGATGTCGGCCATGGCGAAGCCGGCTTCCTTCAAGGCGGATTCGATGGTCTTGAAGCAGTTTCGTGTCTGGCTTGTGACATCCGCCGGCATGGTCATGGTGGCGTAGTCGTAGCCGGTCGTGCCGGCGACGAATGCGAAATCTCCGTCGATGACGACGCGGCTGTAGCCGGCGGTCTTTTCAAAGGGCGAGCCGGTGGAAATGAGACGGCGGGACATCTTAAACCTCGGTTGAATTTCGCGCGGTTTGCGGACTGCTCCCCGATGGGTGCAACCCTTCGCTATATCAGGGCGAACGCTGTGTCACGTCGGGGGACGGCGGTGTGGCTGGGCCCCATCGGCGCACGAATATGTCCCTGACGATCATGACGGCCAGCAGGATCAGCAGGATGGTGGTGACGGTGCTGCGGCCGCGCGAAGGCGCGGCAGCACCCATTGTCGGGAGGCTCTCCGGCATGATGATGAGCCGCTCAGGCCGCGTACGGCGCGGCGCGCAGCACCTTGCCGCCGCGAGCCGCCTTGTTTTCCGGCGCTGGAGCCCCTTCCGTTTCGATGGAATCGAAACGGGGCTCCAGATTCTCGATTTGACGCGTTTTCTTGACGCGAGCCGGTTCCCACTTCGCTTGAAAACGCCCTTGCGCACCGGTCGGCACGATCATCCCGGAAACGCCGTCGAGCGCGCCCTCGCGCAGTTCCAGCCCGAGCAGGCGGTCGCGCTCGAACGGGCCGGGCAGCGACAGTCCGCCGGCCTCTTGCGCCGAGAAGCCGAAGCGGGAGTAGTACGGCGCGTCGCCGAGCAGGAGCACCGCGCGATGGCCACGCGCCTCAGCCGCCGCGAGCGCGTGGTCCATCAGCGCGGCCCCGACCCCGAGCTTTCGGCAGGTGTTTTCCACCGCCAGCGGGCCGAGCATGAGCGCCGGGATGCCCCCGGCGCTGACGTGCCACAACCGCAGCGTACCGACCAGCCGGCCCTGGCGCATGGCCGAGAAGGCGAGGCCTTCGGCGGGCGCACGTCCGTCGCGCAGGCGCTGGCAGGTGCGCAAGCTTCGGTTTTCGCCAAAGCAGGCATCGAGCAGCGCTTCACGGGCAGCGACGTCCGAGGCACGCTCGCTGCGGATCACGAACGGAGCGGCGTCGGTGGAGAGGGCAATGGAGGTCTTCCGCAAAGCAGTCATGGCACGTCAGTCCTCGCTTGCAACGGCATTTGCGCCGCCAAGCGTTGTCAGCAGATTTGCATGTGAAAAGGATGGGAGCCGGCGCACCGGCTTCCGATTATGTCGCGCCTCAGGGAGGCAGGATCAGATGTGGTAGGTCCGCAGCGGCGGGAAGCCGTTGAAGGCCACCGACGAGTAGGTCGACGTATACGCGCCGGTTCCCTCGATCAGCACCTTGTCGCCGATCTCGAGCGTCACCGGAAGCGGGTACGGCATCTTCTCGTACAGCACGTCGGCGGAATCGCAGGTCGGGCCCGCGAGCACGCACGGCGTCATGTCTGCGCCGTCATGCGGCGTGCGGATGGCGTAGCGGATCGATTCGTCCATGGTCTC
>JBKQRS010000464.1:0-12376 GCA_052143915.1 Bradyrhizobium sp. | reverse complement strand
ATGCAGCCGATCGGCAATGCCTGGCAGAAGCTGCCGCGCATCGTCCGCGACCTCTCCAGCGAACTTCACAAGCAGATCGAACTGGAGATGCACGGCGCCGACACCGAGCTCGATCGGCAAGTGCTGGATCTGATCAAGGATCCGCTGACCCACATGGTGCGCAATTCGGCCGATCACGGGCTGGAGACCCCGGCCGAGCGGGCGGCCGCCGGCAAGCCGGAGCAGGGCACCATCCGCCTTTCCGCCTATCATGAAGGCGGTCACATCATCATCTGCATCGCCGACAATGGCCGTGGCCTCAATACCGAGAGGATCAAGGCCAAGGCGGTCGCCAACGGTTTGGTCAGCGAGGCCGAACTGGAGAAGATGACGGAAGCGCAGATCCACAAGTTCATTTTCGCGCCGGGCTTCTCGACCGCGGCGACCGTGACCAGCGTGTCCGGCCGCGGCGTCGGCATGGACGTGGTGCGCACCAATATCGACCAGATCGGCGGCACCATCGACATCAAGTCGGTGGCCGGCGAGGGTTCCTCCGTCACCATCAAGATCCCGCTGACGCTCGCCATCGTCTCGGCGCTGATCGTCGAAGCCGGCGGTGACCGCTTCGCGATCCCGCAGCTCTCGGTGGTCGAACTGGTGCGGGCGCGCGCCAATTCCGAGCACCGCATCGAGCGGATCAAGGACACCGCGGTATTGCGGCTGCGAAACAAGCTGCTCCCGCTGATGCACCTGAAGAAGCTGCTCAAGATCGATGACGGCTCCTCCTCCGACCCGGAGAACGGCTTCATCGTCGTCACCCAAGTTGGCAGCCAGACCTTCGGCATCGTGGTCGACGGCGTGTTCCACACCGAGGAAATCGTGGTCAAGCCGATGTCGACCAAGCTGCGTCACATCGACATGTTTTCCGGCAACACCATCCTGGGCGATGGCGCGGTCATCATGATCATCGATCCCAACGGCATTGCCAAGGCGCTCGGCGCCTCCGGTTCGGCCTCCCACGAAATCGCCGACGAGAATGCCGCGATGCGCGCCAACGCGGCCGAGCAGCTGACCTCGTTGTTGGTGTTCCGCGCCGGCTCGACCCAGCCCAAGGCGGTTCCGCTCGGACTGGTGACGCGGCTCGAAGAAATCGCGGCCGACAAGATCGAACTCTCCAACGGCCGCTACATGGTGCAATACCGCGAGCAACTGATGCCGCTCGTGCAGATGAATGGCGTCAGCGTCCAGACCTCTGGCGCCCAACCGATCCTGGTGTTCGCCGACGACGGCCGCTCGATGGGCCTGGTGGTCGACGAGATCATCGACATCGTCGAGGAACGCCTGCACATCGAGGTCGCGGGCTCGGACGAGGGCATCCTCGGCTCCGCCGTGATCAAGGGACAGGCCACCGAAGTGATCGACGTCGGTCACTTCTTGCCGATGGCGTTCGCCGACTGGTTCAGCCGCAAGGAGATGCGTCCCTCGCTATCGGCCCAATCGGTGCTGCTGGTCGACGACTCGGCGTTCTTCCGCAACATGCTGGCGCCGGTGTTGAAGGCAGCGGGCTACAAGGTGCGGGTTGCGCCGAGTGCGCAGGAGGGCCTTACGGTGCTGCGCTCGGGTCAGCCGTTCGACGTGGTGCTGACCGACATCGAGATGCCCGACATGAACGGATTCGAATTCGCCGAAACGATCCGGGCCGATGCGCATCTGAGCTCAATGCCGATCATCGCACTGTCCTCGCTGGTATCGCCGGCAGCGATCGAGCGCGGGCGGCAGGCCGGCTTCTACGATTACGTCGCCAAGTTCGATCGCCCCGGCCTGATCGCGGCGCTGAAGGAGCAGACCGCCGAGATGAACCGGGAAGCGGCATGAATCGGCCGAGCGTAACCAAGTTCAGTCGGGCACGAACAAGCTCAGCCCAGGGCATAAGGATCAAGGCATGACCACCAAGACCGAAAACATCGAAGGCGCTGTCGCCGAATATGTCACCGCCCTGATCGGAGGCCAGCTGTTCGGCCTGCCGATCTCGCGCGTGCAGGACGTGTTCATGCCGGAGCGGCTGACCCGCGTGCCGCTGTCATCGCGCGAGATCGCAGGCGTGCTCAATCTGCGCGGCCGCATCGTCACCGTGGTGGACATGCGAGCCCGTCTCGGCCTGCCCAAGAACGACGACGGCAAGCCGCCAATGGCGGTCGGCGTCGACCTGCGCGGCGAATCCTATGGCCTCCTGATCGATCAGATCGGCGAAGTGCTCAGGCTGCCCGACGACGGCCGGGAGGAAAACCCCGTCAATCTCGATCCCCGCATGGCCAAGCTGGCCGGCGGCGTGCATCGCCTCGACGGACAGCTGATGGTCGTCCTCGATGTCGATCGGGTCCTCGAACTGATGCCAGACATGATGGCGGCATAAGTCAACGACAGGTACGGCGTAGCATAAGCATAATGGAAACGTCCCGTAGGGATATCTGAGAGCAGAGGCTGAAATGAAAACATGTCTGGTCGTGGATGACTCCAGCGTCATCCGAAAGGTCGCAAGGCGCATCCTGGAAGGGCTGGATTTCCAGATCGTCGAAGCCGAAGACGGCGAGAAGGCGCTCGAGGTCTGCAAGCGCGGAATGCCCGAGGCGGTCCTGCTCGACTGGAACATGCCAGTCATGGACGGTTATGAGTTCCTCGGCAATCTCCGCCGCATGCCCGGCGGCGACCAGCCCAAGGTAGTGTTCTGCACGACCGAAAACGATGTCGCGCACATCGCACGCGCGCTCCATGCCGGCGCCAACGAATACATCATGAAGCCGTTCGACAAGGACATCGTCACCGCCAAGTTCCAGGAAGTCGGTCTGATCTAATTTTGAAGTACTCTATCCGGCGGCTCGCGAGCCCTCGGCGATATCGTTCAGTAGTGCCGCTTGAGTTCAGCTGGTGAGTAATGAGTGTTGCGTTGACAAGTTCTGTGGCCCCGATTCCGACGCAGCAAGAACCGCTGCGGGTGATGGTGGTCGACGACTCCGTCGTCATCAGAGGGATGATCTCCCGCTGGCTCGCTTCCGAACCCGACATGGTCGTCGCGGCTTCGTTGCGCACAGGCCTTGACGCCGTCAACCAGATCGAACGCATCAATCCCGATGTTGCCGTGCTCGATATCGAGATGCCGGACCTTGATGGCATTTCGGCGCTGCCGTTGCTGCTGGCAAAGAAGCGCAACCTCATCATCATCATGGCCTCCACTCTGACCCGCCGCAACGCGGAGATCAGCTTCAAGGCGCTCTCGCTCGGTGCATCGGACTACATTCCGAAGCCTGAAAGCACCCGCGAACCTGCCGCCGCTGAAATCTTTCGCCACGATCTCCTGCAAAAAATCCGTCATCTCGGTGCCAAGGTTCGCCGCGCAGCCCCGGCTTCTTTGGCTTCGCCGCTGGCGCCATGCCTCGATCGCGCGCGCGAGCCGCTGCACCGGGCGCCGGTTGCAGGTCCGCAGTTGGTGCGGCGCAGCTTCAGCGCGCAGAATCCGCGCGTGCTTCTGGTCGGGTCATCGACAGGCGGCCCGCAGGCGTTGATGAGCCTGGTCGGCGAGATCGGAGCGGTGATCGACCGGTTTCCCGTGCTGATCACGCAACATATGCCGCCCACTTTCACGACGATTCTCGCCGAGCATCTGGCGCGCGCGAGCCATCGGCCGGCGCGTGAAGCCGTCGATGGCGAGGTAGTCAAGGCGGGCCATATCTATCTCGCGCCGGGCGGGCGTCATATGCGCGTCGCGCGCCATGGCGCCGAGGCCGTGATAGCCCTCGACGACGGGCCGCCGGTCAATTTCTGCAAGCCTGCCGTCGATCCCTTGTTCACTTCCGCCATCGATGTCTGGCAGGGCGCCATTCTGGCAGTCGTGCTGACGGGCATGGGCTCGGACGGAATGCGCGGCGGCAAGGACATTGTCGCTGCCGGCGGAAGCGTGATCGCACAGGACGAAGCTTCCAGCGTGGTCTGGGGAATGCCGGGCGCGGCCGCGAATGCCGGCATTTGCGCGGCCGTTCTGCCGCTTGGCCAGATCGCACCGAAACTAGTTCGACTGTTTTCAGGAGACCGCTCGTGACGCCGATGGATTATGAGTTCTTGCGCAAGCTTCTGAAAGAGCGATCCGGACTGGATCTGTCTCCCGACAAGCAGTACCTGGTCGAGAGCCGGCTGGTTCCGCTGGCCCGAAGGATCGGGCTGCCGGGAATTACCGAGCTCGTCCAGAAAATGAAGCCTGGATCAGCGGACGCGCTGACGGCGGAGGTGGTCGAGGCGATGACCACCAACGAAACCTTCTTCTTCCGCGACAAGATTCCGTTCGATCATCTGCGCGAGACGATGATTCCGGCGCTGCTGCAGGCGCGCGCGAGCCGTCGCGCCTTGCGCATCTGGTGCGCGGCGTCGTCGACCGGGCAGGAGCCCTATTCGATTGCGATGTGCCTGAAGGAGCTCGGCGCGGCGCTGGCGGGGTGGCGGATTGAAATTATCGCAACCGATCTGTCGCAAGGGGTCCTGGAAAAATCCAAGGCCGGCCTTTTCAGCCAGTTCGAGGTCCAGCGCGGGCTGCCCATTCAGTTGCTGGTCAAGCATTTCACGCAGGTCGGAGAGTTGTGGCAGCTGAATGCGGATATCCGCGCCATGGTGCAGCATCGTCAGCTGAACCTGCTGCAGGACTTGGGCCATCTTGGAACGTTCGACGTGATCTTTTGCCGGAACGTCCTGATCTATTTCGACCAGGACACCAAAACCGGCATCTTCGAGCGTCTTGCAAAGGTGGTCGAACCTGATGGCTTCCTGGTGCTCGGCGCAGCCGAGTCCGTGGTCGGCATTTCGGACGCCTTCAAGCCCTATCCGGAGAAGCGCGGACTTTATCGCCCGAACGCCATCCGAACGGCGAAACCCGGCGTCGTGGCTGCCATGGCACAGCCCTTGAAGGCGGTCGCGCTGGCGTCGCGGTAAAGTGCAGCCGCTGACTTCCGCAAGGTCGGATCAGACCGCATGCTTCGCTTAGAGGATCGCGTGCGGCAGGAAGCGCGACGTATTGCCGGTGATCGGATTTTCGTCCTCGCGGATCGATAGTCCGCACGGGGTGTGATTGATCAGCCAGCTGCCGAGCACCGGGTATTGACCGGAAAAATTCGGCAACGTCGCCAGCGCCTGGCGAATGAAACCTTCAGCCCCATAAGGCCCTTGTTGCTCGGCGATGGTAACGCCCTCGCGGACCAGTTCGACGTTGGCCCCTTCCCGGGAATATAGCGGCTTGCGCACGAAGGAGGTGCCGAGGCTTGCGGCGTTCGGGTCGTCCTCGAAAAAGGCCGGCAGCAAATTGGGATGACCGGGAAACATCTCCCACAGCAAGGCAAGGATGCCCTTGTTGGAAAGCACCGCCTTCCACGGCGGCTCGATCCAGCGCGTCGGCGCTGTTGCGAGCTTTTCACCAAAGACGTCGTGAAACATCCATTCCCAGGGATAAAGTTTGAACGCAAGGCCGATCTCGCGATTGTCGAGATCGACGAAGCCGCCACCGTCGCGCCATCCGATGGCCTCGATATCCAGCAACGTGGTCTCAAGGCCGGCTTGTCTGGCGGTATCTTCGAGATAGGCCAGGGTGCCGGCATCTTCGGTGTTGCCGATCGTTCCGGTGAGATGAAGGTGGCTGCCGTTGGCGAGCTTCCTCCAGGCGTCGATCAGGCGTTCATGGATCGAATTGAACTGGTCGGCATTGGGGGGAAGGATATGCCGCTCGATCCCCTGTTCGAGCCATGTCCATTGAAAGACCGACGCCTCGAAGACCGATGTCGGCGTATCCGCGTTGTATTCCAGCAGTTTCGCAGGGCCGCGCCCGTCGAAGCTGAGATCGAGCCGTCCATAAAGGCTGCCCTCGTCGCGGTACCAGCTGTCGCGGATCAGCGGCCAGAATGTTTCCGGTAGCCGCAACCGGCGCAGATATACCTCGTCGTCGATCGCGCGGCCGACGAGTTCGAGGCACATTTCATCGATCTCGCCCGTTGGCGCCTCGATCCGACGCTCGATTTCATCGAGCGTGAAGGTGTAACAGGCGCATTCGTCCCAGTAGCGCGCGCCGTCAATGGTATGAAAATCAAACCCGGTCGCTTCGGCCGTGGCCCGCCAGTCGTCGCGTTCATGGCAGGCGAGGCGCTGCATGGGCGACGCTAACCGCCACCGTGCGCGTAGCCGTGGCCGTGGAACCGGTGTGGCCAGCGGCCGAAGCCGCCATAGGCCACGCCCTGGCAAGTCGCGACCGGGCGTCCGTCGGGCCCGCGCGTCACCTCGCGAAGCAAGCCCGGTCCACAATCGCCTCGCCGCACAAAACCCGTCGAGACCGCGCCAATGGCCCCACTCCCCATCATGGTCAGGACGACGCGGCGCGAGCGTTTCATGTTGCGACCTTGGCGGCAGATGCGATGTTGGATTGTTCTGATATCATTTAGGCATGCGCGACTACGCGGAGCAAGCGAAAGCCGGATATCTCACCGGATCGTGGCGCGAAAGATCGCGCGTCCTCAGCCGCCGCCGGAAAAATGTGCCGCGAACGCCCGCGCAAACCCACCGAACCCGCCGCGCGTCACTTCGCCCGAACCGGACTCGACGGATGACGAACGGTTTGATGAGGAATCGCCGCCGAAGAAACTGCTGCGCGACCACGATCCGCCCGATCCGCCGTGGCTGCCGCTGTATGACGAGCCGCGCGAGGTGCAATCGGCGCCGGTTTGCGGCAACGACGGCGCTGCCATTCCCGGCGAGTTCGGTTCGCAGTTCGCGCGCGGCATCAGCGCATAGGCGCCGCCGCCGACGGCAAAGGTCCCCATCAGCAGCAGCGCGACATGCCTGGAGCGTTTGACCGGTTGAGCCGAGGCGAGCGGGATCGCCACCGGCCTGCGCTTGCCAAATTCCCTTTTGGGCTCGCCTTCCATGGTCAGTAGATCATCGAGGCGGCGTTGAGCGCGCCGGCGGCGAGCGAGGCGAGCCCGAGCCAGATTGCGGCCGCGAGTTCGCCCGCCGCGATCTTCGCCGAGAGGTTCGGCACCGGTATCTTGACGACATAATAGACCACGATCTGAACGATCAGCGCGATCAGGCTCCAGATCAGGCAATCCACGATATTGGCGGAGTGGGCGATGGCGCTGACCACCGGCAGCACGAAGCCGAGCAGGCTCAGGCCAAGCGCGATCGCGGCCGCCGGATCGTTGTCGCGGATCAGCTTGAATTCGTCGTGCGGCGTGACGCGGGTGTAGACGAAGAGATAGACCACGACGACGACAATGGCCGTGCAAAAGTAGACCAGGAATGCCGGCAATCCGGCTAGTGATTGAAGGATCATCGAACGCCCCCCGCGCATCCGTTGGCCGAAAAATCCAAACCAATGATTTGCGCGTCCGCTACGGCCGTTGGTTCGCGAAAAACGCGCGGCACGCCGGATGCGAGCTTTGCATGATCCTTCCGTCGACGCACGTGACCTGCCGGTTCAATCCACAAACAAAAACCCCGCCATTTGCGGCGGGGTCCAGTCTGGGAGGAGTGAGCCAAACCGGCTCGCACTGAACGGATCAGGCGGGAATGCGCTCTTCATGCTCGTGCGGCTCGCGCAGCACGTAGCCGCGGCCCCACACGGTCTCGATGAAGTTGCGGCCTTCGGAGGCGTTGGCGAGCTTCTTGCGCAGCTTGCAGATGAAGACGTCGATGATCTTCAGTTCCGGCTCGTCCATGCCGCCATAGAGATGGTTGAGGAACATTTCCTTGGTGAGCGTGGTGCCCTTGCGGAGCGAAAGCAGCTCCAGCATCTGGTATTCCTTGCCCGTCAGATGAACGCGCTGGCCGCCGACCTCGACCGTCTTGGTGTCGAGATTGACCACGAGATCGCCCGTCTGGATCACCGACTGCGCGTGGCCCTTGGAGCGGCGCACGATCGCATGGATGCGCGCAACCAGTTCGTCCTTGTGGAAGGGCTTGGTCATGTAGTCGTCGGCGCCGACGCCGAGACCCTTGACCTTGTCCTCGATGCCGGCGAGGCCGGAGAGGATCAGAATGGGTGTCTTGATTTTCGACACCCGGAGCTGCTTGAGCACGTCGTAGCCGGACATGTCAGGCAGATTGAGGTCGAGCAGGATGATGTCGTAATCGTAAAGTTTTCCGAGATCGACGCCTTCTTCCCCGAGATCCGTCGTATAGACGTTGAAACTCTCGGATTTAAGCATCAGCTCGATAGACTGCGCGACGGCGCTGTCATCTTCTATCAGCAATACGCGCATGCCAGTCCCCTATAGTCGCCGCTCCGGGCGTCAGGTCGGCCGCACTTGCGGCACTCAAAACGCCTTTGAACAACTGATTCGGATCCTGACGGCATATGGTTAACAAAATCTGATTCTGGTTCGCAAGGTCTCTCAGTGCAATTTTTTTCGAATCGTCCTAAGATATTGCGTCGAAGCAGCTTTTCGTATCCAATCCCGTTCAAGTTCTACATTAAGAGGCGGGTCTAACCGACTCTCATGACTCGACCTTCCTTCTGATGGTCAAGCGCACTCAGTCACCAAAGACAGTGACGTAATGATTAACGATGCGGGTAAACACCAAGTTAAGGGCCGGCGCCAAATGCGTGAAAACTTAAGGTTTTCGCAATGAAGGCGCTTGCCGAACAGATCGTCGACATCGATGGCGTCAATATGTATGGCCGCGTGGTCGGCGTGCGCGGCCTGATGGTCGAGATCGCGGGTCCCATACACGCGATGTCGGTGGGCGCCCGCATCGTCATCGAGACCGGCGGCAACCGCTTGATCCCCTCGGAAGTCATCGGCTTTACCGGCAATAACGCCGTGGTGATGCCGTTTGCCGGACTTGAAGGGGTCAGGCGCGGTTGTCGCGCCGTTATCGCCAACTCCGCCAGCCAGGTGCGGCCTTCGCCGCTCTGGCTTGGCCGCGTTCTTAACGCGATGGGCGAACCGATCGACGGCAAGGGGCCTTTGCCGCAAGGGCCGTCGCCGATGCCCTATCGCAACTCGCCGCCGCCGGCGCATTCGCGCAAACGTGTCGGCGCGCCGCTCGATCTCGGCGTCCGGGCGCTCAATACGTTTCTGACCTGCTGCCGCGGCCAGCGGCTCGGCATCTTCGCCGGCTCCGGCGTTGGCAAGTCGGTCCTGCTGTCGATGCTGGCGCGCAATGTCGATGCCGATATCACGGTGATCGGTCTGGTCGGCGAACGCGGCCGCGAGGTGCAGGAATTTCTCCAGGACGACCTTGGGGAAGAGGGATTGGCGCGGTCTGTTGTGGTGGTGGCCACCTCCGACGAGCCCGCATTGATGCGGCGGCAAGCGGCTTATTTGACCTTGGCGATATCGGAGTATTTTCGCGACGAAGACAAGGACGTGCTGTGTCTGATGGATTCGGTGACCCGTTTTGCCATGGCCCAGCGCGAGATCGGCCTGTCGGCCGGCGAGCCGCCAACCGCCAAGGGCTATACGCCGACCGTGTTCACCGAACTGCCGAAGCTGCTCGAGCGCGCCGGCCCCGGGACCGGCGTAGGCACCATCACCGGAATCTTCACGGTGCTGGTCGACGGCGACGACCACAATGAGCCGATCGCGGATGCGGTCCGCGGCATTCTGGACGGTCATATCGTGATGCAGCGCTCGATCGCAGAGCGCGGGCGCTATCCTGCGGTCAACATCCTCAAATCGGTGTCGCGCACCATGCCGAAATCAGCCGATCCGGCCTACCTGCCGGTTATCACCAGGGCGCGTCAGGTGATGGCGACCTATGCCGATATGGAGGAATTGATCCGGCTGGGGGCCTATCGTGCCGGCTCAAGCCCCGAGGTCGATGAGGCGATCGCCCTGCACGAGCCGCTGGAGGACTTCCTGCGCCAGGCTAAGGACGAGGTGACCGGCCTCAACGAAGGTTATCGTCAGCTTCAGCAAATCCTTGGGAATTTGGAAACGGAACGCTAACTTTGTCAGGCCATCATCCGCGCCACATAAGTCGTAATGCCGGCGGGGCCCCCGGGGGGAGCCGGTGCCGTCCCGTATCCAGACTGGGACTTCTGGGGAGTATGAGTCGATGAAGTCACGTGAAACCCTGATCCGACTGAAGAAATTTCAGGTCGACGAAAAGCGCCGAAGGGTTGCCCAGATTGAAGGCATGATCGCCGATTTCCAGCGTATGTCGGTCGACCTAGAGCGCGAAATTCAGAGCGAACAGGAGCGCGCCGGGATCAACGATCCCTCGCACTTCGCCTATCCGACCTACGCCAAGGCTGCGATCCAGCGGCGGGAAAATCTGACCCGTTCCGCCGATGAACTGCGTATTCAGCTGGAAGACGCGAAAAGCCTCTTGGGCGAGGCCTTCGACGAGCTCAAGAAAGTCGAACTCCTGGACGAGCGCGATCAGGCGCGCGAGCGGGCTGAACAGAACGCCCGGGAACAGGCCGATCTCGACAGCATCGGGCTGATGCGCGCTCGGATCGGAGCCATTGCCTGAGACTTGCTTCGTTCCTTGATCGCTTACAGGATTGCCAGAACCCGGACCGCGAGGCCCGGGTTTTTCTTGGGCGGTTTTCTTGGGTAGGTTTTCTTGGATAGGTCTTCTTGGGCGCCATCTACAGGGCCGGCCATCGCTGGTTTGGTGGACCGGTTTGGCGCAGGATATGATACGGCTAGTGCCGCCGATTTGAAGCTCCTGCGGAGGTTGCCGCAAGCGGTGGGGCATCGCGATTTTGGGGACGCCGAATGCTGACGCCAGCTGAGCTGGTCTGGCTGATTGCCGCTGTTGCCAAGGGGGACGAGGCCGCTTTCGAGCGCCTTTATGCCGCCACGCGCGCGAAACTGTTTGGCGTGGTGCTCCGTATCTTGCACCGACAGGATCTCGCAGAGGAAGTCATTCAGGAGGCATACGTCAAGATCTGGAACAGCGCCGGACAGTTCAATCCCGGCCTGTCCTCGCCGATCACATGGATGGCGTCGATTGCCCGGAATCGCGCCATCGACATTGTGCGCAAGCGCGGCGAATCCTCGATCGAAGAGGAGCCGGCGGCCATGGAAGTGGCTGCCGACACGCCCGATCCGCTGGCGCGACGGGAGATGTCGGAAGAATTGAAGCGGCTGTTGGAGTGCGTTGGCCGACTGGAGCCGGATCGGCAAAAGCTGGTGCTGCTGGCCTATTACAACGGCTGGAGCCGCGAGCAGTTGGCGACAAAGTTCGAGGCGCCGGTGAATACCGTGAAGACTTGGCTACGCCGCAGCATGATGGATATCAGGGAGTGCCTCGGACTCTAGAACGAGATGACATTTCGTTGAATCGTCATCTCGCTCTATCTTTTTGTTTGAGCATGATCTTTTCGGAAAACCGGTACCCACTTTTCCGGATCATGCTCCAGAGGATCTTGGACTTTAGATGATGGCCTATAGCGACGACCATATCGCGCTCGCCGCGGAATATGCACTCGGCACTCTCGATGCCGATGAGCGGGCGCAGGTTGAGACCATGATGTCCGTCGACAAGGACTTCACGGTGATCGTCGAGGCGTGGCAGCACAAGCTCGGCGTCCTCAACCAGATGGTCGGATCGGTCGAGCCGCGGCCCGAGGTCTGGGAAAAGATCAGAGCCGCCGTGGGCCATTCCGAGCCGCAGGCGCCGATTGTGCTGCCGGAGCCGCCTCCGCCGGTCGCCGCTACCGTCGAGGAACCGGCCGCCGTGGTGGACAATTCCAACGTCATCCGGTTGATGGCGAATGCCAGGCGCTGGCGCACGGTTGCGAGCTTCACCTCCGCCATCGCTGCGGCGCTGGTGGCGATGATCGGGGTCGGGCTTTTTCTGCCGGATTTGCTTCCGGACCGCATGCGGCCCCGGCCGCGGACGCAGATTGTCGAAGCCAAGGTCCCGCCGGCTCCGGCGCCATCGGCCCAATATGTTGCTGTGCTGCAGAAGGAAGGCGGCTCGCCCGCGTTCATTCTTACGGTTGACGGCGCGACCAGGAGCTTCACGGTTCGCAAGGTCGGCGCTTCCGCCGAGCCGGGCAAGAGTTTCGAACTCTGGCTGATCTCGGACAAGCTGCCGCGGCCGCGCTCGCTGGGCGTGATCGGGGGCGGCGACTTCACCTCGCGACCGGTGCTGGCGTCGTATGATTCCGGCATGGTCAAGGCGGCGACCTATGCGGTGACGGTCGAGCAGGCCGGAGGATCGCCGGACGGCAATCCGCATTCGGCACCGGTGTTCAGCGGCAAGCTGATCGAGGCCGTTCCGCCGGCTGCGCCGGCGCCGGCGCGCTGACACTCCCTCCGCTCGTATCGAAGTCGGATACATCCGACTTCGACAAACTATGATGCACAACTCGGGTAGACCCGAGTTGTGTTGGAGTAGGCCCATTTTTAGG
>JBKQRS010000463.1:0-7584 GCA_052143915.1 Bradyrhizobium sp. | reverse complement strand
CCCGATCACCGGCTATCAGATGCACACATCTCTTGATCGGTGGTCCACGTGGAGGAAAAACGCGAGTCTTATCAACGACCGTTGATAAGACTCGCGTTTTTCCTCCACGTGGACCACCGATCAAGAGATGTGTGCATCTGATAGCCGGTCACCGGGGAGAGCGCGTTATAAGCCGTAAACCATTGCGCGGGGAATGCCGGGTGATTCCGGTGTGACCTGACTAACGCGTGTGCTTTTCGCTTTCTACCCTCGCACACGCGGCTATCGGGCGCATCGGGCGCCCGGCATTCCCTGCGCCCTCTTGATGTGAGGGCGGGAGATTTCTGGCATAGCTCGGGCGTTTCGCGCCGCGAGAGTGTGGGCGCGTATCCCGGCGTCATTGCCTGCGGCAAACGCGAAGCGTTTGCGCAAGGGAGCGAACGCGACGAAGCAATCCATTCTTTCCCCGTGCGGCGAAATGGATTGCTTCGCTGGCGCCCGCAATGACGGTTTGACTTGGCTGTTTGAAATTTTATCCGTGGTTCCGTAGCTCGGCTGATAGCCAGAGCAGGACCGCGACGCGGCCCGCGCTCAGTTCGCCAGGCTGCCGAGCTTGGCGCCGATCGCGATGACCAGCATCACCCCGCCGGCATAGGCCAGATATTCGGGGTGGTGGCAAAACATCGTCGACATCGAGCAGACGTCGCTGGCCCAAGGCGTTCCAACGGAAAGCTGCTTGGCCGCCTGCTGGAACAGGAAGGCCGCCCCGCCGAGCAGCAGCGCGATCAGAAAGGAGATTCCCGCCATACGAAGACTCACCTCAGCCGGGGCGAATCATGCGCGTTCCGCGGCCGAAAGTAATCTGCGGGGCATTACTGCCCACAGAAACCTATTCTTGTTCCGGCTTCTTGCCGCCGATGGTCTTCAGCTTGGCGAACACGGCATCGACGTTGAGATCGTCGCGCTGCTTCTCGCTGGGCTCGAACTCCGGCTCCTTGCGGGTGGTTTCGGAGGCTGGCAGCAGGGTGGCGCCGCCATAGGTGGTATCGGCCGGCTTCTCCTTGGCCGCGCGCTGGACCTCGAAATCGAGCTCGATCTGTGAGCACAGGCCAAGCGTCACCGGGTCCATCGGGGTCAGGGTCGAGGCGTTCCAATGGGTGCGGTCGCGCACGCTGGCGATGGTGGTCTTGGTGGTGCCGACCAGGCGCATGATCTGCGCGTCCTTCAATTCCGGGTGATTGCGCACCAGCCACAGGATCGCGCTCGGCCGCTCGTGGCGGCGCGAGACCGGGGTATAGCGCGGGCCCTTCTTCTTGGCCTGGGGCGGCAGGGTCACCTTGCTCTCGCCGAGCTTGAGGCGGTATCCGGGTCCTTTTCGCCCTTTTCGATCTCGTCGCGGGTCAACTGGCCGGTCGAAATAGGGTCCATGCCCTTGATGCCCTGGGCGGCATCGCCGTCGGCGATGGCACGAACCTCGAGCGGATGCATTTTGGTGAAATCGGCCACCTGGTCGAAGGTCAGCGCGGTATTGTCAACCAGCCACACGGCAGTCGCCTTTGGCATCAGCGGTGCATTGCTCATGGCAAATCTCCTTTGTGCTTCGCCCACCTCTTAAGAGGCGAAGCCGTGGTCATCAGCGATGACGGGAATTACGCCCTATATAAGCCGTCCGGGGCCAACCGCGCAATGGTTTGCTGCCCGGGCTTGACAGCGCCCAAAAGGCGTCCCAAGTCCCTTTCAAAGCCCCTTTCAAAGTCCCTTGCCAAGTGCTCCGCCAAGTCCTTTAACGAATTGTCCTTATGTGAATCGACCGTTCCCCGCCCGGAAGGGGTGATTCGGCCCGAGACAGCCCTTATGCCAGCCAAACCACCCCTGAAAATCGTGCTTTGTTCGCCGCGGGGCTTTTGTGCCGGCGTGGTGCGGGCGATCGATACCGTCGAGCGGGCGCTGACGATCTATGGCGCCCCGGTCTATGTCCGCCACGAAATCGTCCACAACCGCTATGTCGTCGACAGCCTCAAGACAAAGGGGGCTATTTTCGTCGAGGAACTGGCCGAAATCCCCGACAACACCAACGCGCCGGTGGTGTTCTCGGCCCACGGGGTTCCGAAATCGGTGCCCGCTGACGCCCGGGCCCGCAATTTCTTTTCGCTCGACGCCACCTGCCCGCTGGTCACCAAGGTGCACCGCGAGGCGGCGATCCATTTCAAGCGCGGCCGCGAGATCCTGCTGATCGGGCATTCCCATCATCCGGAAGTGGTCGGCACCCTCGGACAATTGCCATCGGGGGCCGTGACGCTGATCGAGACCGCGGAGGACGCCGCGACCTTCACGCCGAAGGATCCGGACAATCTCGCCTTCGTGACCCAGACCACGCTGTCGATCGACGACACCGCCGAAATCGTCGCGATGCTGAAGGAGCGGTTCCCGAACATCTCCGGTCCGCACAAGGAAGACATCTGCTACGCCACCACCAATCGCCAGCTCGCGGTGAAGAAGGTGGCGCCCGTGGTCGACGCCCTGATCGTGGTCGGCGCGCCGAATTCGTCGAATTCGCAGCGCCTGCGCGAAGTCGCCGAGCGCGAGGGCTGCCCGATTGCGATCCTGGCGCAGCGCGCCAGCGACCTCGACTGGTCGCGATTTGCCGGCATCAAGAGCCTCGGCATCACCGCGGGCGCATCGGCGCCGGAAGTGATCGTCGAAGAGATCATGGGCGCGTTCGCCGAGCGATATGAACTGCATGTGGAGACGGTCTCGGCCGCGGAAGAGAACGAATTCTTTCCGTTGCCGCGTTCGCTGCGGCCCGACGCCGCAGAGTAATCGAACATGGCGGTTTACACCGACGTCGCCGCCGACGAGCTTGCGGAATTCCTGAAGGCTTACGAAATCGGCGAACTGTTGTCCTACAAGGGCATCGCCGAGGGCGTCGAGAATTCCAATTTCCTGCTCCACACCTCGTCGGGATATTTCATCCTGACGCTGTACGAGAAGCGCGTCGCGAAAAGCGACTTGCCGTTCTTTCTCGGACTGATGACCCATCTCGCCTCGCGCGGAATCATCTGCCCGCAACCGGTGAAGAACAGACGCGGCGAGGCGCTCAGCGCGCTGGCCGGCCGTCCGGCGGCGGTCATCAATTTTCTCGAGGGCGTCTGGCCGCGCAAGCCCAATGCGGCGCATTGCGCCGGCGTCGGAGAGGTGCTGGCGCAGATGCACCTTGCCGGGGCCGATTTTCCGATGTCGCGCGCCAATGCGCTGTCGGTGCCGGGCTGGCGGCCGCTGTTCGAACAGGCCGCTTCGCGCGCCGACGAGGTGCAGCCTGGATTGCGCGATTTTATCGGCGCCGAGCTCGATCATCTCGAGAGCAACATCTGGCCGAAGGATTTGCCGTCAGGCGTGATTCACGCCGATCTGTTCCCGGACAACGTATTCTTTCTCGGCGAGAAGGTATCGGGCATCATCGATTTCACCTTCGCCTGCAGCGATATGCTCGCCTATGACGTCGCCATCTGCCTCAACGCCTGGTGTTTCGAGAGCGATTGCTCGTTCAATGTCACCAAGGCGCTCGCGTTTCTCGGCGCCTATGGCGGTGTGCGGAAAATGTCCGACGCTGAAGAGAAGGCGCTGCCGCTGTTGGCGCGCGGCGCGGCGCTGCGCTTCCTGCTGACGCGCCTGGTCGATTTTCTCAACGTGCCTGCGGGCGCGCTGGTGCGGCCGAAAGATCCGCTGGAATATTTCCGCAAACTGCGCTTCCAGCAAAGCGTGGCCGGCATCCGCGACTACGGCGTCGCTGCCTCGGGACTGATGGCGTGAGCTCGCTCCCCTCGGTCATCATCCACACCGACGGTGCATGCTCTGGCAATCCCGGGCCGGGCGGCTGGGGAGCTATTCTCAAATTCGGCGAGGTCGAAAAGGAATTGAAGGGCGGCGAGGCGCATACCACCAACAACCGCATGGAGTTGATGGCGGCGATCTCCGCGCTGGAGGCGCTCAAGAAGCCCTGTACCGTCGATCTCTATACCGACAGCCAGTATGTCCGTCAGGGCATTACCGGCTGGATCCACGGCTGGAAGAAGAACGGCTGGCGCACCGCGGGCAAGAAGCCGGTCAAGAACGCCGAATTGTGGCAACGGCTCGATGTCGCGCTGAAGCCGCACCAGGTACGCTGGCACTGGGTCAAAGGCCATGCCGGCCACGACGAAAACGAACGCGCCGATCAACTGGCGCGCGATGGCGTCGCGATGGCGAGGTTGAAGACGTAGGTGGGAAGATTGAAGGGACCACTTCGCCGCACATGATCGTCATCGCCCACACACCGCCGTCATCACCCGCGAAAGCGGGTGATCCAGTATTCCAGAGGCGTTCGAAACATACGGCGACGCCGCGGCGTGCTGGATCGCCCGGTCAAGCCGGGCGACGACGAGCATGGGTGTTGCGAAGCAGAGTCTTACAGCTGCCCCAACAGCGTATCGCCGCCGGAAACCTCGACCTTGCCGGGCGCCGGCTCGAGATTGAGCTTCTTGACGACGCCGTCGTCGACCAGCATCGAATAGCGGTGCGAGCGAATGCCGAGCCCGTTGCCGGAGGCGTCGAGCTCCATCCCGATCGCCTTGGTGAATTCGGCGTTGCCGTCGGCGAGGAAGGTGGCTTCATCGCGCTGGTCGGTGTCGCGCTTCCACGCATTCATGACGAAGGCGTCGTTCACCGAGACGATTGCGACCGTGTTCACGCCCTTGTCCTTGATGGCGTAGGCGTTCAGGAAAATGCTCGGCAGGTGCATCTTGTGGCAGGTGCCGGTGTAGGCGCCGGGCACGGCGAACAGCGCGACCTTCTTGCCCTTGAAGATATCGTCGGTGGTTTTGACCTGGAGACCGTCCGCCGTCATCACGCGAAATTTTGCTTCCGGAAGTTTGTCGCCAACTTTGATGGTCATCGTCAATTCTCCTCAAATGTGCGGATGTCTTCTTAAACCGGGCAGGCGAGGGGCACAATATTCGGCGCCACGGAAACGGCAATGGCCGGGCCCATTCACTGTTCTGTCATCAGCCGGGAAACCCGCCCTGGTCCAGAAACGCCTGTTCCTCCGGCGTTGCCGTGCGCCCCAGGATGCGGTTGCGATGGGGAAAGCGGCCGAACCGGCGGATGATATCGGCATGGTCTTCGGCATAGCTGAGGTTCTCGGGGCTGCCGGCCCTGCTGAACAGCTCGACGCAGCGCAGCTGGTCGGACAAGAGCTCCGAATGCATGAACGGCATGTAGAGAAATTCCAGCAAGCTTGAATCAACGCGCTTGTCCGCGCCACGCGCGATGGCGCGGCCCGCGACCGCGCGGGCAAGCGCGTCACTCGCAAAGGTCCGGATATCGTCGCGGAACATGTTGCGCGGAAACTGATCGAGCACGATGACCAGCGCCAGCGCGCCGTCATCGGAGGTTTCCCAGGACTCCAGCTCGCCGGCGGCTGCCCTCTGCCACAGTGGCAGAAATCGGCTGCGTATGACGGCGTCGAACGCCGCGTCTTTCTTGTACCAACGGTCAGGGCCGGCCTCGCGCCAGAACGCGAGGATATCCTCGGGTCCCATTTCGCGAGCGTCGTTCATGAGCCGGCTCGCGCGGGTTTCGTCCGCTCAGGCAGCCGCGGCCTTCTTTTCATCCCGCAACTCGCGGCGCAGGATCTTGCCGACATTGGTCTTCGGCAGGCCGGTCCTGAACTCGATCTGCTTGGGGACCTTGTAGGCGGTGAGCTGCGTGGCGCAGAACTTGATCACGTCCTCGGCGGCGAGGTTCTGGTCCTTCCTGACGATGAATGCCTTGACGGCTTCGCCCGACCGCGGATCGTCGACGCCGATCACGGCGCATTCGAGCACGCCGGGATGGCTTGCGATCACTTCCTCGATCTCGTTGGGATAAACGTTGAAGCCGGAGACCAGGATCATGTCCTTCTTGCGGTCGACGATTTTGGTATAGCCATCCGCTGTCATCACGCCGATATCGCCGGTGCGGAAATAGCCATCTGACGTCATCACCTTGGCGGTCTCTTCAGGCCGGTTCCAGTATCCGGCCATCACCTGCGGACCCTTGGCGCAGATTTCGCCGGGCTGACCGAGGGGTACTTCATTGCCGTCGTCGTCGCGGATCGAGAGATAGGTCGACGGAACGGGAAGACCGATCGAGCCCGAGAACTGGTCGATAGTGGCCGGGTTGCAGGTCAGCGTCGGCGAGGTTTCCGACAGGCCGTAGCCCTCAGACAGCGCGCAGCCGGTCACCGCCAGCCATTTCTCGGCGACCGGTTTCTGTGTCGCCATGCCGCCGCCGTTCGAAACCTTCAGCTTGGAGAAATCAACCTTATCGAAACCGGGCGTATTCAACAGGCCGTTGTAAAGCGTGTTGACCCCCGGGAAGAAGTTGATCTGGTATTTCATCAACTCCTTGACGAAGCCCGCCATGTCGCGCGGATTGGGAATCAGGAGGTTGGTGCCGCCGGCGCGCGTCCCCAGCAGGAAGCACGCCGTCAGCGCGAAGATATGGTAGAGCGGCAGCGCGCAGACGATCAAAAGCTGCTCGACATGCGGCGGCTTCTCCAGCGCCGGCTGCAGCCAGGCGTCATTCTGCAGCACGTTGGCGAGGATGTTGCGGTGGAGCAGCGTCGCGCCCTTGGAGATGCCGGTGGTGCCGCCGGTATATTGCAGGAAAGCGACATCGTCGGGCGTGAGCTTGGGCTTTTCGAACTTCATATGGCGGCCGGCGGCGATGGCGTCATTGAAGGCGACGGCGCGCGGTATCGAAAAAGGCGGCACCATCTTCTTCACACGCCGCACCACCAGGTTGACGATCATGCCCTTCAAGCCGAGCAGGTCGCCCATGCTGCCGACGATGACGTGCTTGAGCGGTGTCTTGCCCATCACCTGCTGCACGGTGGTCGCGAAATTCTCCAATACGATGATGGCCTCGGCGCCGGAATCCTTGAGCTGATGCTCAAGCTCGCGCGGCGTGTAGAGCGGGTTGACATTCACGACCGCGAAACCGGCGCGCAGCACGGCGGCGGTGGCGATCGGATATTGCAGCACGTTTGGCATCATCAGTGCGACGCGGGCGCCCTTTTGCAGGCCCTGGCTCTGCAAATAGGCGGCAAGCGCCAGCGACATCTCGTCGAGGTCACGGTAGCTGATGGACTTGTCCATGCAGATGAAGGCCTTGCGATCGCTGAATTTCGCAAAGCTTTCTTCCAGCAGTTCGACCAGAGATGAGTATTGGGTCACATCGATATCGGCGGGCACGCCGGCCGGATATTGCTTGAGCCAGATGCGCTCCATGCTATTTCCCCTCTTGGTTCGTTACCTCGGTCGCTTGCCCGTTTGTTGGCACGGGACGCGTGTTTTGCGCAGTATTGAGCAATGCGGCGGCCGATGGCAAGCGGTGGCGCGGTTGGGACGCAAGGGTCACGGAAAAGTGCCGGTCCGACCGGCCGAAACCACCGGAGCGCTGGTTCTGATCGAATCGGAACCGAGGCGCTAATCCTTGGTCTTGACGCGTTTTCTTCAGATGAACCGGTACCCACCCACGGATCAAGTCCGAGGGCATGCTTCGCCCGAAAACGCTTTAGCTGCGCGG
>JBKQRS010000462.1:0-19641 GCA_052143915.1 Bradyrhizobium sp. | reverse complement strand
CCGTGCTCGACCACATCCGCTTTTCGCCGGACACCACGGATTTTACGCCAATATTCAACAGGATCGAGGGCGAGAAGCCGGACGTGATCATCACCGGCATCTCGCATGTCGGCGTGCAGCCGACCGTGCAGTGGAAGAACCAGCAGGTTCCGATCCCGATGTTCGGCATCTCTTCGCAGGCTACCAACTCCACCTTCGGCAAGGACACCAATGACGCATCCGAAGGCGTGCTCTATCAGGGCGTCTCCGGCCCGAACGTTCCGGTGACGGAGAAGAGCGTGCCCTTCACGCAAGCCTTCAAGGCCAGGTTCGGCAACTACCCGTCCTATGCCGGTTACCCAGCCTATGATGAAGTCTACTACATCGCCGATGCCGTGAAGCGCGCCGGCTCGACGGATGCGGACAAGCTGGTCGACGCGCTGGAAAAGACCGACTGGGTCGGCACCATCGGCCGCGTCCAGTTCTACGGCAGGGACGATCAGTTCACCCACGCGATCAAATACGGCAAGGGCCTGATCACCGGGCTGATGCTGCAGTGGCAGGATGGCCAGCAGGTTGCGGTCTGGCCGCCGGAAGTTGCCAAGAGCAAGTTGAAGTTCCCAAGCTTCATCAAGGTCACGTCGAACTGAACTCCGCATGATCATGCTCCCGGGACCTGCCCGGGAGCATTTTCGCGATTGCAGCTTTCCAGAAGTGAGGCAGCGGTGCTGCCGCGGCCGACATAAATGCTTGCGTTTCAAATCCTGATCGACGGTTTTGCCATCAGCGCGTTATACGCGCTCGGCGCGACCGGTTTCACCCTCATCTTCGGCGTTTCCGGCGTGCTCAATCTTTCGCACGGCGCCATCATGGTGCTGGCGGCGGTGGCGGCTTGGGCGGCGGCGAGCGTGCTCCATGTCGACACTTATTCCGGGGCGCTGATCGGGGTCGCGGCGGCGCTGGTGGCCGCCTTTGCCACCTACTTCGCGGTGGTGCAGCCGATCCAGAGATCGAGCCGAATTGCCAACGAGGAGAAGGAAATCTTCGTTCTCACCGGCACCCTGCTGTGGGGAATCATGATCCAGGAATTGATCGCGTATTTCTTCACCAACAATGCCAAGACGGTGCTTCCGATCGTCGAGGGCGTTGTCGACATCCTCGGCGTACGCACGCCGAAAAACGAGATCTTCACGGCCGTGGTCTGCTGCCTGGTGATTGCGCTACTCTGGCTGCTCGTCAACCGCACCCGCACCGGCAAGGCGGTGCTGGCCGCCTCGATGAATCCGCGCGGCGTCACGCTGCTCGGGCTCGAGCTTCGAAGCATCTATGTCGTGGTCTGGGCAATCTACGGCATCCTTGCCGGCATCGCCGGCGTGCTGCTCGGAATGTTCTTAGGCGTCTCCTCCTACAGCGTCGGGCCGCTGACGGCGAGCGCGTTCTCGATCGTGGTGCTGGGCGGCCTCGGCAGCGTCTCGGGCTCGCTGATCGCGGCCTTCGTGGTCGGCTACCTCGAAACGCTCACCGCCTATCTGGTTTCGCCGGCCTACCGGACCATTCCGGCGCTGCTGCTGCTCGTCGCCGTCATGTATGTCCGGCCGCAAGGCCTGCTCGGGAGGCGCTAGGCATGGGCGATTTCTTCAAATCCCGGCTGTTCTTGATTTCGCTCGCCGTCGTCATCATCGCTTCGACACTGCCGCTTTACGTCTCCGGCTATGTCCTCGGCCTCTTGACCGTCGCCTATTATTTCGGCGTGTTCGCGATGGCGTGGGACCTGCTGTTCGGCTTCGCAGGCGAGGTGAATTTCGGCCCGACCTTCCTGATCGGCGTCGGCGCCTACACCGCCGGCATTCTCAACAACCAGTATGGCTGGTCGGTCTATCTGTGCATCGTGCTCGGCGCGATGGCGTCGGTGATCGCGGGTTTTGTGCTGGCGCTGCCGGCCTTGCGGGTGCGCGGTCCTTATTTCGGACTGACCACGCTCGTCGCAGTATTGATACTGCAGAACTTCATCGTGGTGTTCGCCGATCTCACCGGTGGCGAGATCGGCCTGACCATTCCCGACGTCATTTCGATCGACGCCGGCGTGAACTACTGGATCGCGCTCGGCTTCATGACCATCAGCGCCATCATCCTGTACGGGCTCTCGCAGTCGCCGATCGGCCTGATATTGCAGGCCAGCGGACAGGACCCGGTTCAGGCCGGCGCGCTCGGCTTCAACATCGTCAAGCACAAGCTCGCCGCCTTCGTGGTGAGCGCGTTTTTCTCCGGGCTCTCGGGCGCGTTGCTGGTGTTCTATTTCGGCACCGCCTCGGTCGGCACCGTGGTCGATGTCGCGGTCGGGGTGAACGTCATCGTCGCCGCGGTCCTTGGCGGCCGCCGCACGGTGCTCGGCGCGGCACTCGGCGCCATCTTCCTGATCGTCGCCGGCGAATTCCTGCGGCCGACCGGGGAACTCGCGACCTTCATCGTCTCGGCCGTCGCGCTGCTGGTTGTCTTGTTCTTCCCGGGCGGCTTCCTCGGAGCGGCCCTGTCGCGTGAGGCGCGCTCGTGATGGACGCAACTACCAACAACCCGCCCGTTCTCGAAGTCCGTGGCCTCACCAAGCGCTTCGGCGGCCTCACCGCGGTCAAGAACCTCAACCTCGATCTGCGCGCCGGCGAGATTTTCGGCCTGATCGGCCCGAATGGCTCGGGCAAGTCGACCGCGATGAAGGCGATCATGGGCATCGAGCGCCCGAGCGCGGGCGAAGTCATCTTCCAGGGCGAAAACGTCGCAGGTCTCCCCGCGCACAAGATCGCGCGCAAGGGTTTCGGCATGGTGTTCCAGCATTCACGGCCGCTCAACCGACAGACCGTGCTGGAGAACATCATGGTCGCGCTGCTGCCGGACAGCCTGTTCATGCTGTTTGCGGATAAGGCGCTGACCGAGCGCGCCAAATGGATCGCCAACCGCGTCGGCCTCGGCGCCGTGATGGATCGCCGGCCGCCGACCTTGCCGTTCGCGGATCTGCGCCGGCTTGAACTCGCCAAGGCCATCGCCAGGGATCCGAAGGTGGTACTGGTCGACGAGCCCTTCGCCGGATTGACGCTGGCCGAAGTCGGCACCTTCTCCGAATTGATACGCAGCTTCCGCGACGAGGGCCGCGCGGTGCTGTTGGTGGACCACAACGTCAAGAGCGTCGCCGCATTGGTCGATCGGGTGCTGGCGATGTATCTCGGCGAAGAAATCGTCACCGGCCGCGCCGATGAGGTGATGCGCAACGAGACGGTGCGGCGGGTCTATCTCGGCGGCGCGATCGAGACATCGGCCCGCCCGGAAACCAGCTTCAAGGACAAGGTTCCGCTGCTGCAGGTCGAGAATGTCAGCGTCTTCTACGGCAAGGCCCAGGCGCTGGAGAACGTTTCGATCCACGTCCATCAGGGCGAGTTCGTCTCGGTGGTCGGACTGAACGGCGCCGGCAAGACCACGCTGTTCAATACGATTTCCGGTTTCCTGCCCTATGCCGGCGATATTATCCGCGACGGCGAAAAGCTGCGCGGCGTCAGCCCCGCGCGTATCGCCCGCAGCGGCATCGTGCAATGTCCGGAATCGCGCGAACTGTTCGGCGAGATGAGCGTGCGCGAAAACCTCGATCTCGGCGGCCAGCATCTGACCGACGAGGCGAGGCAAAAGCAGCTCGCATGGCTGTTCGAGCTGTTTCCGATCCTGAAGCAGCGTCAGGGCCAGATGGCGCAGACGCTCTCCGGCGGCGAGCAACAGATGCTGGCGATCGGCCGCGCGCTGATGATGCAGCCCAAAATCTTGATCCTGGACGAACCGACGCTGGGTTTGGCGCCGGTCATTCTCGAACAGTTGTCCAAGGCGCTGGAGCGGCTGCGCCAGACCACGCCGATCACCGTGTTGCTGGGCGAGCAGAACGTCACCTTTGCGCTTCCGCACGCCGACCGGGTGTATGTGCTGGAGCATGCGAGGATCGTCTGGGAAGGCGATCCAGGGCGTTTTGCCGTGGAAGCCGGAGCAGGCTACCTCTGAAAACGCTCCGAGCGTTTTTCGAATCCGAATTTACGTCAATTGGCCCGGACGGTTCGGATTTGCATGGTGGGTCGTGCCAGTTGTTGCGTCGGAGCGACCTCGGGCATCACATTGAAGCCGGCAACTTCTGCCTGGACGGCTTCCGATATCCAGTTCGACGCCGCCGGCTGCACGACCGCCAGGATGATCAGCGCGACTGCAAGAAGCGCGGGCAACGCCAAAAATCCGATGCCCCATCTCTGAACGAGGCCGTTTTCGTTTCTGCCAGACTTGTCGAGCGAGCCATGCATGGATGCCTCCACTGTGCGGATGTACCCCAGGCATGGCTTAGCGCAAGGCGCGCCAAACGAATGTGAGGTGCTTCACATGGGTTGCGCGCGCAGAATCCGCGTCTCGACTATCCGCTAATTGTCTTGGCTCCCCGCCACCGCGAGCGCCTGAAGCGGCTCGGCATCCAGCACCACGATGGCGCCGTGTTCGAGACGGACCCAGTTGCGTGTCGCCCAGGCCCGCAACTGCTTGTTGATGCTCTCCCGGGTCATGCCGACCATCTCGCTGATTTCCTGCTGCGTGACGGCGATGCTGCGGCCGCCCTGTGCGAGCTTGTGCCGTTCGGTCAGGCGAAGCAGCGCGCTGGCGAGCCGGCCCGGCAGGTCCTGAAGAATGATTTGTTCGACCTGGTCGCTGGTCCATCGCAGCCGCGCGCAAAGCAGCTCGATGAATTTCATCGCCAGCGCCGGCTGACTTCGCACGAAGGGAAGAAATTCGCGGCGGTCGATGATAAAGACTTCACAATTGGTGTTTGCGGTCGCGTCGGCGGTCCGCTCTCGCCCGTCGAGCAGGGCGATTTCCCCGAAAATCTCGCCAGGCCCTATCAGATTCAGGATCGCGCTGCGGCCATCGGGTGAAGAAATACTCATCTTCGCAGTGCCCGAAATAACCACGTACAGGCTGTTGCCGGGATCTCCTTTGGAATAGATCGTGGCGCCCCGTTTCAGCGAGACGGGCTTGGCGTAGCGGCAGAGCTGGTCGAGTGCCTCCGGCTCAAGATCGCAGAAAATCGGGTGCTTGCGCAGCACCGCCAACTTGTTGCTCGGGAACGACCGAGCTTCCCGCGTCTTGTCCTCAGCCACGCCAATCAGATCTCCAGAAGCGGAGTCGTCACGATACGGCTCCGGAACATGATCATCGTAGCAACATATTCGGGCAAAGCATGTGAAGGCCGTATGCCGACGGGCACCTGTCCATCGCCCCAGCTTAGCGAAAGATCACCGCGGGACAAGCGTTTGGAAGCCTCCCGCCAGGCTCTGGGGCGGGCGTAAGGCCAAACAGGAATCCTCTTGCGACGAGCGCCATTGAGGCGACAAGCGATCTCGAGTTGTGTTTCCTGACGCCGTCAATCACGACACGCTGTCCGTGACGGCAAATGCCTCCGGTCGGCCGCATTATCGGCCGTCCCACAGTCTGGCAAAAATGGGAATTAGCGATCCCGGCCCGCCACGTGCCGGCGGCGTAGCGCTGGCGCGCCCTGCGGACGACTTCCGGGGATTTCAGCGCTTTTGAGAAGGCTCTCTTAGACGCTCCGGCCGCGTTTGATAATCGCCCCAAGCGATCGCAGCCGCAAGCGCCAAAAACATGGCGGCCACCGCCGCACTCACCAGCATCGCATCGAAAGGCATCATGACCTCCTTTGAGTCGAGAGCATTATCCTCGAGCTCAGATGGCGGTCTTTGATGCGGATCAAATCAGCGGCCTTTGGAGAGTTACCTGCCGCATCCTCACGCGGCGGCAAGGGCCTCGGCGCGCGCCGGATCCAGCAGGCGGATGCTGCCCGGCATGATTTCGATCACGCCGTCGCGCTCGAACTTGGTGAAGGTCCGGCTGACCGTTTCAATGGTCAGGCCGAGGAAATCGGCGATATCCTGACGGCTCATCGGCAGGGAAACCGTCCGCGATGGACCCGTGACCTGAAACAACCGATCGCGCCAGCCAATCAGGAAGGTCGCGACTTTTTCCTCCGCCGAACGTCGTCCGAGCAGCACCATGTGGTCCTGAGCCTGGCTCAGTTCACGGACCGCCAATTCATTGATTCGGCGCAACAGGTCCGGCCTGTCCTCGCTAAATCGCGCAAACGCGGATTTGGAGAACTGGCAAAGCACCACGTCCCCGATCGCGTCGGCAGAAAAGTTGTGACGGGCTGACGCCGCCAATCCCAGGAAATCGCCTGGCAGCGCAAATCCGATGATCTGCCGGCGGCCATCGGGAAGCAGCTTGTAAAGCCGGATGACGCCCTCGAGCAGGTTGTAGAAAGAAGTGGTCATCTCCTCCTGGGCAAACACGGTCTCGCCGGCCGCGAAATGGATATGGCGACCTATATGCGCCAGCTCGCGCAGTTCCGCCTTGTCAAGCGCCGCGCAGACGCTGAGCCCTCGTACCGAGCATTCGGCACAGGGATTCCCATTAGGCTCGCCTGCTACCACAGACATCGTCATGCGTCACTCCGGGAGGGGCCGCGCGGCGCGCTGGACCCGCAGATTTGTCATATCTTAGCCGGCCGGCAAAATTCCGATTGATGCAGATCAAGCAACCGCCGCCTTCGGCACAATATCAAGGGTTTATCGACAGGCTTGGTTTGCACTGGAAAACGAACGGTCAGCAATGCTGCGATTTGTCCTGCTCCAAGCCCTCGCCGCGCTGCTCGCGATAACGCCGGCATTCGCTGCCTCCCCGGCCGAACAGCGCGGCAAGGCGTATGCGCACTCCCACTGCGCGCGGTGCCACGCGATCGATCGCGTGTCGAACGGCCCGCTCAAGATCGCGCCGCCGTTTAGAACCCTGCACTTGCGCTATCCCATCGAAACCCTCGGCGAGGCGCTCGCGGAGGGGATTTATACCGGCCACGCGGAGATGCCGGCCGTCGAGCTCGACCCCGACCAGATTCACGATCTGCTGTCGTACCTGAAAACCCTCGAATAAGCCCGCCGCTACAGCGTCTGCACGGTCCAGGCAATCATATCTTTCGCCATCCGGCCGAACGCATCGTTGAAGGCCGCCACGGCCGCCGCAGGCTCGATCTTGTCGAATTTCTGGCTTTGCTCGAACAGGCGCGAGGCGACGACCTTTCCGTTCTTGTCGACAATTTTCGCCGATAGCACGATTTCGGCCGCCGGTTGCGAACCCACCGCAATCTGGAAATGCCTGACATCGATCAGGAGCTGGAAGTCGGCCGGACCGATATCCGTGGAGCGCAAGGGCGCGTGAGCGATATCGTAGTTTTCGAAGCTCTCGATCAGCTTGGCCTGCAACAGCTTCGGAATACTGTCAGCCCAGAGAAACTCCGCGAAATCCGGATAGTCCTTGACCGGTGAGAACAGCATTCGCTGCGTCTCGAGCATGGCTACTGCTGTCGGCTCCGGGAGCACCAATTGTCCCTTGATCGTTTTGGCCGGGGCCGCAAAGCCCTGCGCCGCGCGCAGGTCAAAGGTGATTTTTGGCGCCGGCGTCCCGCCGCCGGTCATCTTTTCGACCCCGGCGATGATGCTGTCGAGTTTGGGGGTATTGCGCGCCAGCCCTTCCGAGAAAATCTTGAAATTGGCGATGGTGTCTTTCAACGGCTCCGAATTTTCGCTGAGTACCGAATCGACCTTGCGCAACGCGTCGCGCGCGGCCTGCGTCATGCTCTGTCCCGCGCCCTGCTCGGCAATCAGCGTCGGCACTTCGCCGGAATTCGAAAGCTGCTTGCCTCCCTCCAGCGCGACCACCGGAACGCCGGTCAGGCCCTGGAAATCCAGGCCGACCTTGGTGTCGGCCCGCACCGGCGTATTGGAGGCGACCGAGATCGTCGCATTGACGCGGCGGGGGCTGTCCGGCGCGAGCCCGAGCGCCGTCACCTCGCCGACGCGGATCCCGTTGAACAGCACGCCGGCTCCGACCAGGAGCCCGGGCACCGAGCCGTCGAACTGGACATGATAGATCGTGCGCGGGCCGAGCCCGCCAGTGTTGTTGAGCCAGTATACGAAGCCGAACACGGCGACGATAGTCGCCAGCACGAAGGCGCCGACGACGACGTAGGGAGCACGGGTTTCCATTTCTTTAGCTCGCTTTGGGTTGCAGCATCTGGGAGCGCTTGCCGTGGAAATAGGCCCGCACCCAGGGATGCTCGGATTGAAGAAGTTCATGCATCGGTCCGATGGCGACGATCTTGCCGTCGGCCAGCGCCGCAACGCGATCGCACTCGGTATACATGCTCGCGAGATCATGGGTTACCATGAACACCGTCAGCCCCAGCGTCTCTTGCAAGGTCTTGATCAGCGCGTCGAACTCGCCGGCGGCGATCGGATCGAGGCCCGAGGTCGGCTCGTCGAGGAATACGATCGCCGGATCGAGCGCCAGCGCGCGGGCCAGCGCCACGCGTTTGGTCATGCCACCTGATAATTCGGAAGGAAACTTGTCGGCATCATCCGGCGACAACCCAACCATTTCGAGCTTGGCGATGGCGATCTCGTCCATCAGCGCCTGCGACAGGTTGAGATTTTCGCGCAAGGGAAACTGGATATTCTGCCGCACGGTCAGCGACGAAAACAGCGCGCCCTGCTGGAACAGGATGCCCCATCGTCCGGCGGCGCTCTGGGTGCTGCGATCCTCGCTGCGCCCGATCGCGACGCCCATGACCTCGATCTCCCCGCTTCGCCGCGGGATCAGCCCGATGATGGTTCGCATCAATACCGTCTTGCCGCCACCGGAAGCACCGACCAGGCCGAGGATCTCGCCCCGGCGGACGTCGAGCGACAGATGATCAATCACGATCTGCCGGCCGAAGCCGACCACAAGATCCTTCACGCGTATCGCGAATTGCGGAGCAGTCTCCTGTTGCATCGTCACATTCCGATCGATGCAAAAAACACGGCGAACAGCCCGTCGAGCACGATGACCAGAAATATCGATTTCACCACCGATGTGGTCGTCTGCTTGCCGAGCGATTCGGCGCTTCCCTTCACGCGCAGGCCCTCGCTGCACGCGACAATCCCGATCGCCAGAGCCATGAAGGGCGCCTTGATGATACCGACCTTGAAGCTGGTGACGGACACCGCGTCATGCAGCCGCGCAATGTAGATCGCCGGGCTCATGTCGCCGTATAACTGCGCCACCAGACCCCCGCCATAGAGCGCGGCCATCGATCCGATGAAGCTCAGGATCGGCAGTGCGCAAACCAGCGCGATGATGCGGGGCAGGATCAGGACCTCGACGGGGTCGAGGCCCATGGTCGACAGCGCGTCGATCTCCTCGCGCATTTTCATCGAACCGAGCTCGGCGGTATAGGCACTTCCTGAGCGACCGGCGACCATGATCGCGACGATCAGCACGCCGAGTTCGCGCAACACCAGAATGCCGACCATGTCGACGACGTAGGAATCGGCGCCGAACTTGCGGAAATGGAAGAAGCCCTGCTGCGCGATGATGGCGCCGATCAGAAAGGTGATCAGCGCCATGATCGGGATGGCCTGCCAGCCGACCCTGTAGAGCTGATAGACCAGCGACGTCAGCCGCAGCGACCTTGGCCGGCGCAGCACGCCGACCAGGGCCAGAAAAAGCGAGCCCAGCATTTGCAGGAACACGGCGACGTCTTCCCTGGCCCCGACCGCGGCCCGGCCGATGTCGTTCAAGTTGGCCACGACCGGGTTCAGTGTCGGCACCGGCGCGGGATTGTGACGGTTGACCTGATGCACTTCTTCGATCAGGCCGGCATAATTGTCGGCAACGCCGACGATTTCGGCGTGGCGACCGGCTGAGGTCGCACGCCGCGATATTTTCTCGAGCAGCCAGGCCCCGAGCGTATCGAGCTCGCGGACGCCTGCCATGTCCAGTTTCACCGCCTTCGCCCGGTCAAGCTCCCCGGTGATCGAACTGGAAAGCACCTCCAGGGTCGCAGCATTGGCCGCCGTCCAGGCCCCGCCTGGACGCAGTTCAAGCACATCGCCGGATGGCGTGGCTGTCAACAGAGGGGGGGAAGTCAAGATTTGTGTTCCTCTTCAATGCAATGGCTATGTCTATGCGGTCACAAGGCCTTCAACTTGACCTGCCTCAAGGGAGCACCGGGTCTGCAGCGCTGTTGACGCAAATCAAGTGCGACACCCGATGCTCGCATAGACTTTTGTTTGGACCACGCAACAAAGGCAAGACCGATGTTCGATCAAGGCGAATTGAAAGACGAATTGCAGGCGCTCAAGGGCGAGGTGTCGCGCCTGCTCAACACCACTGGTGAGGGAATTTTCGACGCCTCGAAGACCCACGCGGAGGCGCTGGCCGACCAGATCAAGGCAGCCTTGAACGAACTCGGCGAGACTTTGAGTGAACAGGAAGAGCATGTCGGGAACATCGTCTCGGAACGGCCCATCACGACGCTCGCCTCGGCCTTCGCGCTGGGTGTCGTTGTCGGCTTCATGCTGAGGAGACACTGAGGTGAATACGGAAAACGTCGTCAAACATCTGCGCGTATTATGGCGCACCGACCGGATCATTGCCGATATAAGGATGCGGCATTTGCTTGTCGGCCTCGGCTTGCGGGCATTTGCCGCGCTGATCGCAGCCTTCGGTCTCCTGATGCTGGAACTGGCGGCCTATTTTGCGCTGGTCCAGATCTGGAGCGCGATTTACGCCGCCGCCATTCTGGGCGTGGTCAACTTCGTGATCGCCGGGCTGTTGTTTGCGATCGCCGCACGGCCGCCGTCGGGACGCGAGCTTGAACTCGCGACCGAAATCCACGGCGCCTCGGTTGATGCCTTGCAGATCGAGGCTCGCGCGCTGCAATCGCACGTGTCGGGGGTAATTCACAATCCCCTGAACGGAATTCTGCCTTTGATGATCATCCCCCTCCTCAGCATCATCATCAAGAGCCTGAAGAAGCCGGCGACCGCCGCAGCGCCGACGAAATCAGCCGCCGCGGAACAAAAATGACGGTGGCTACGGCCTGCCCAATACGGAGTAAAGTCGACATGCCAAACACACACCCCAAGCCGATCCTGAACACTTCTCTTCCGGCACAGTTTCGGCAGATCCGGATTGAACTCGCGCGCGAACCCGGCCATCCCGAGGGCGACACCGCCGTCGCCTATGTGATCGTCGCGCCGCTCGATGCCGATGACCGGATCGACGCACGGCTGTGGCGCGAACATCGCGAGGCATGCCGGATCGCGCGGTTGCGGCCCAATGAGGAAGATGCCCTCGGCCATCTCGTTCGCCTGCCGGACGGCGGCTGGGCATTCCAATACGACGCCAACGTGCCCGACGAGGTCGGGGTTCACCTCGCGGACGAACGTTTCGTGTTGGGCGAATACGTCGCGATCAACGAGGCCGAGAAGACACACACCTACCGCGTCGTGGTGGTGTCGCATCTCTGATTCAGGCAACGTCATTCCGGGGCGGGGGCGAAGCGACCGAGCTACGATGCGCAATTGCATATCGGAATATCTGGAGCTGATGAGGGAACATAAGAACGACATCGAGATTCCGGGTTCGCGCTGCGCGCGCCCCGGAATGACGGTACCTCACAGCACCAGCTTCACATCGCAAATGCCGGGATCGGCCGGATCGGTCTTGATCTCGAATCCGAGGCTCCGGCACATCTCCAGCATGATCGTGTTTTCCTGCAACACGTCGCCCGAGATAACTTTGAGGCCTTCGGACCGGGCATATTCAATGATCAACTGCATCAATGCCCAGCCAAGCCCCCTGCCCTTGAGATCGGATCGGAGCAGGATCGCGTATTCGCCGTTTTCGTATATCGAATCCGAGTGGATCCGAACCACGCCGACCAACTCGTTCGTGACCCCATCGAACGCGACAAAGGCCATGGCGCGGGCATAGTCGAGCTGGGTCAGCCGCGCGATGAACTCATGGCTGAACTCCTTCATCGGGGCAAAGAAGCGGAGCCGCAGATCCTGGCTGGTGACGTGCTTCAAGAACTCATGGAGTTGCGGCTCGTCCTCGGGCCGGATCGGGCGCACGGCCACCCGCCAGCCGTCCTTGACCTCGAGATGGCGTTGCCATTGCGACGGGTATGGCCGCACGGCGAAATTGGCCGGGCCTGAACCGCCGAACTTTCGCTCTACCTTTCCCACCGCGATCCGCGCATCGACCGCCAATACGCCGTTCTCGTCGGCGAGCAGCGGGTTGATATCCAGTTCGCGGATTTCGGGAATGTCGGCCGCCATCTGGGTGATCTGGACCAGGACCATCGCCACGGAATCCTGCTTGACCGCAGGCACATCCCGGTAACCGCGCAGCAGCCGCGAAACGCGGGTGCGCTCGATCAGGCTGCGTGCCAGCTGCAGATCGAGCGGCGGCAGCGCCAAGGCCTTGTCATTGATGATCTCGACCGCCGTGCCGCCGCGGCCGAATACGACGACGGTGCCGAAAGTCGGATCGTCGGCGAGGCCGAGGATCAGTTCGCGCGCCTTCGGCCGCACCACCATGGCCTGCACGATGACACCGGCGATCCGCGCTTCGGGGCGAAGCGCCTTCGCCCGCGCGATGATGTCGGCGGTGGCCGCGCGCACCGCCTCGGGGCTGGTGAGGTTGAGCACGACGCCGCCGACGTCGGATTTGTGAGTGATGTCCCGCGACATGATCTTGAGCACCACGGTCGCACCTTGCGCGAACAGCTGTGATGCGTGAGCGACGGCTTGCTCGGCATCGGCGGCCGCAAATGTCGGCACCATCGGAATCTCGTAGGCCTCGAGCAATTGCTTGATCTCCAGGGGATCGAGCCACTGGCGACCATCGGCAAGTGCCGCGGCAACGACCTTCCGCGCCGCCTCGATATCGGGCGCAGAATCGCTGGGCATCGCCGGCGGGACCTGCGCCAGCGCCGTCACCACCTCGCGATGCTGCACCAGATGCATGAAGCCGCGGACCGCATCATCCTCTGTGGGATAGTTGGGAATCCCGGCGCCGCTCAGCATGTCGCCGATTTGCCGGTCGGCGCCGACCCAGGCCGCGAGCACCGGCTTGGCCGTGTTGCGGCGCTGCTCGCGGTATTTCCTGACCACGCCGGTCACGGTCATCGCGATGTCGTCAGCCGGAGCAATCGCGGTCTGGACATTCATCACCAGGATCGCATCGTTGGCCGGATCGGCTAGCAGTATCTCAAGCGCGGCCGCATAGCGCGCCGGGTCCGCATCACCGACGATATCGATGGGGTTTGATCCCGACCAAGTCGGCGGCAACACAGCGTTGAGTTTTTCGCGGGTCTCGGGCGTGATCTGAGCCGGGATTCCTCCCAACTCGCAAAGCCGGTCGATCGCGAGAACACCGATGCCGCCGCCATTGGTCAGGATCGCAAGCCGCTTTCCCGGAGGTGACTCGACGCGCCCCAGCGTCTCGGCGCAGTCGAACAATTCGCGAAGGTCCGATACCCGCAGGATTCCGGCGCGACGAAACGCGGCATCGTAAACGGCATCGGAGCCGGCCAGCGCGCCGGTATGGGTCGCCGCCGCCTTCGCCCCCTGCGCCATGCGGCCGGATTTGACGACGACGACCGGCTTGATCCTGGCGGCGGCGCGGGCCGCGGACATGAACTTGCGGGCATCCTTGATCGCCTCGACATAGAGCAGAATCGCGCGCGTCCTGCCATCCAGTGCGAAGTAGTCCAGGAGATCGGCGATATCGACGTCGAGCTGGTCACCGATGGAAACGATTCCGGAGAAACCCACCGCGCGCTGCGCGGCCCAATCGACCATGCCGGTGGCAATCGCTCCCGACTGGGAGATCAGCGCCAAATTACCCGCGACCGGCATATGCGCGGAAAAGCTGGCGTTGAGGCCTGCGCCGGGCATGAGAATGCCGAGACAATTAGGCCCGATCAACCTCATTCCATATTTGCGTGCGGCGTGCTCAGTGGCCTCCGCCAGCGAACCTTCCCCATGGCCGAGGCCGGCCGGAATGATCACTGCGCCCGCCGCGCCAAGCTTTCCCGCCTCCTCGATGAGGCCAGCGACCGTTACCGGCGGCGTGGTGATCACCACGAGTTCTGGCACGAACGGCAACCGGCTCAGGCTGCCGACCGTGGCAACGCCATCGATTTCGGCATATTGTGTATTCACCAGGCCAAATTCGCCCTTGAATTTTGCGTTGCGAATGTTCCGAAGAATGGAGCCCCCGACGGAGCCCTGGCGCGGGCTTGCCCCGACCAGCGCGAGCGAACGGGGCGCGAGCAGATTTTTCAGGCGATAGGTTGACATCAGATCTTCTGGGTTTGACGGATGTTCACGCGGTCAGCGCATGTGCGGATCATGCCCTAACGTGACATCATAACCCAGCAGGGTGGCCGGCCGATGACGGTCTTGGTCGCGCCGCCCCACACAATCTCGTTCAGCCGGGCGTGGCGGTATGCTCCCATGACCAGAAGGTCGATCGCATTCTTCTTCACATAGGCCTCGAATATCTTTCCGACCGAGCTGCCGTCAATTCTTACGGTTTCGAACGTCGCGTTGATTCCGTGCTCCGAGAGATGGTGCACGAGAGCGGCGCCGGAATCCATTTCGGCCTGCGTCTTGTTGTCGGTCGCCGTGACGACACGCACGTCGGCGGCGTCTTCAAGCAAGGGCAGCGCATCGGCGACAGCGCGCGCGGCCGGCGCAGTATGATCCCACGCGATCATGACACGATCAAACACGACGGGCAGGTCAGGGGCAATTTCCTCCGGGCACATCAGGATCGGCCGGCCGGACTCGAATATCAGCCGCTCCGCGATCTTCTCCGACTGGCTGTCATCCGGCTTGACCGGAACGATCGACAAATCCACAAGCCGCGCGGGCGCGACAAAGTTTCCCGGAATATCCGCCGAGCCGAGCCGGCTGAGCCGTTGCTCGTTGCGAACAGCAAAGCGGTTTGCCGCGGCGTCGAACGCCTTCAGGAGGCCGCGGGCGTCCGATACGCTGCGTACCGCCGCGGCCGCCAACGCGTTTTCCAGATCGGACGAGATCACCACCTTCGGCCGGACCAACAGGTCCTCTTCCACCGCCATTGCGGTAACCCGGGCCCCGAAATCGCCGGCCACCGCCGTGCATTTATCGATTGCGGCAATTGCCGCCGCATTGGGCTCGCCGACCAGCGGCAAGAGGATATCCTTGATCGCCATGCGCGCTCTCCTTTGGCTATCACCATAGGGCTCTGCGGCGGAAGGTTGTTGATCTCCGTCAATCCGGAAAATCGCCGCATACATGCGCTACCCGGGGCCGCATCGAAAAAGCGCTGCCGGGTGCGGCAGCGCGTTTTCCGTTTCGGCGTTTGGGGCTTAGGCCGCCGCCTTGATATCGATTTTCTTGGTCTGGGCCGGCGCCGGCTTCGGCACAGTCACCTTCAAGACGCCCTTCGACATCACCGCCTTGATATTGTCGGCGTTCACCCCGTCCGGGAGCTGGACGGACCGGGTGAATGAACCATAGCTGCGCTCGACAAGGTGATAGTCCTTCTTGGTTTCTTCGCGCTCGTTCTTCTTTTCGCCGCGGATGGTGAGAATATTGTCGGCGATATTCAGCTGAATGTCCTTTTCCTCAAGACCCGGCAACTCCGCCGTAATCTCGATCTCCTTGTCGGTTTCGCTGAGGTCCATGCTCGGCATCAGCTCGCGCGATGGAAAGCCCGCGAAGCTTGACGGAAAGCCGCCAAAGCCTCGAGAGAATCCCTCGAACAAGCGGTCGATCTCCTGCTGAAGAGCAAAGAACGGATTGGATGCGGAACGCGTCACACCACGTTCGCTTCCGACGGGAATCAATGAATTCGATGCCATGGTTGATCCTCCTGACTGGCAAACCTGCGAGCCATCTCGGCTCAGGGATACCCCAGCACATCTTCGAGGAAAGGCCTTGATTGAGGTCAAAACTGGGCTGGCTGGCCTGATATAGTGAGTATCCAAATGGCCTGCGGGCCGCGGTTGGAGAAGCGTGCATGCGTGCGATGGTATTGCCGGCGCCGGGCGCGTCGCTGCAGATGCAGGAGCGCGCGGATCCGCTTCCCGGCGACGGGCAAATTCGCGTCAAGGTCAGCGCATGCGGCGTGTGCCGGACCGACCTTCACGTCGTCGATGCCGAGCTGCCGGACATCAAATATCCCGTGATCCCCGGCCACGAGATCGTCGGCCGCGTCGACCTGCTCGGCGGCAATGTCAGGACCCACCGGGTCGGCGACCGCGTCGGCATCCCCTGGCTGGGATACACCTGCGGCGTCTGCCGCTTCTGCAGGGACGGCATGGAAAATCTCTGCGACCGTCCGCTTTTCACCGGCTATACGCGGGATGGCGGTTTCGCCACCCACACCATCGCAGACAGCCGCTATGCCTTCCCGCTCGGCGAAGACGGCGACGATGTTTCGATCGCGCCGCTCCTGTGCGCGGGCCTGATCGGCTGGCGGTCGCTGGTAATGGCGGGAGACGCCAAGCGGCTCGGTATCTACGGCTTCGGCGCCGCCGGGCATATCGTCGCCCAGATTGCCCGCTGGCAGGGTCGCTCGGTTTACGCCTTCACGCGATCCGGCGACATTGCGGCGCAGGATTTTGCCCGTCGGTTGGGCGCCGTGTGGGCCGGCGCGTCGGATCAACTTCCTGACACTCCGCTTGATGCGGCGATCATCTACGCCCCCGCCGGAGAATTGGTGCCGGCGGCGCTGCGCGCGGTGCGCAAGGGCGGTAGAGTAGTCTGTGCCGGGATTCACATGAGCGACATACCGAGCTTTCCGTACAGGCTGCTCTGGGAAGAACGGCAGCTGGTGTCGGTTGCCAATCTCACGCGCCAGGATGGGCTGGATTTCCTTAAGGTCGTGCCACGCGCGGGAATACGGACGCAGACGACGGCGTTTCCGCTGGCTGAAGCCAACGATGTCCTGGAAAAGCTGCGCGCAGGACAACTCCTCGGCGCAGCGGTCCTCAAGCCCTGAGATCGATCGGCGCATGGCAACTTCAATCCCGGCCGAATCCGACATGCAGGAGCGCGTGTTCGCCTTCCTGACCGACCCCGCAAAGCATCCTGATGTCCATCGGATCGATACCCATGGGGCATCGGTTTTTCTCGAGGGGGCGCGCGCCTTAAAGATCAAGCGCGCCGTGCGTTTCCCGTTTCTCGATTATTCGACACTCGAAAAGCGAAAAGCCGCCTGCAACGAAGAGATCAGGATCAACCGCCCGTTCGCGCCGCAAATCTATCACCGCGTCGTCCCGATCACGCTAAATCACGACGGATCGCTCGAGATCGACGGGCCCGGCGCGCCGGTCGAATTCGCCATTGAAATGGCCCGCTTCGACGAGCGCCGCACTTTCGATCATCTGGCCGAAGCCGGCCCGCTCGATCCCGCCCTGATTGATGCTGTCGCCGATGCAGTCGCAGCCTCTCACCGCAGCGCCCCGCTTGCAGCGGCGGAGCCCTGGATCGATTCGATACCGGGAATCATCGAGGGCAACAGCGCGGCATTCCGGGAAGCGCGCTGCTTTAAGGCCGCAGAGATCGATGGTCTCGAACAAGCGTCCCTGTCCGCGTTTTTACATCTGCGCGAATTGCTCGAGCAGCGCGGCCGGCGAGGTTATGTGCGGCGTTGCCATGGCGACCTGCATCTGGCGAATATCGTGCTGATCGGCGACCTGCCCGTCCTGTTCGATGCGATCGAATTCGATCCGGTCATCGCATCCGTCGACGTGCTCTACGATCTTGCCTTCACGGTGATGGATTTCCTCCGCTACGACCGGCCTGCCGCCGCCAATGCCCTCCTCAACAGATATCTTGCGATCACACCGCTCGACAATCTCGGCGCGCTCGCGACCCTTCCCTTGTTTCTGTCGCTGCGATCGGCGATCCGCGCCCATGTGATGCTCGCCCGCATCGGCCGGAATTCTCGCGACACGGCAGACGTCATGCCGTCGGTGCGGGCCTATTTCGACCTTGCGCAAAGGACGATCCACCGCTCCGCGCCGACGCTCGTTGCGGTCGGCGGGCTGTCCGGAACCGGAAAATCCGTGCTGGCGCGTGCGCTCGCCCCGGCCGTCCTGCCCCTGCCCGGCGCCGTCGTGTTACGCACGGACGTGCTTCGGAAACAGCATTTCCAGATCAAGGACACCGATCGGCTGCCGCAAAGTGCCTACCGGCCGGAGGTGACCGAGAAGATCTACGAAACCCTCATCCAGCGCGCGTCGCGAATTCTCGTCCAGGGCCATTCCGTGATCGTCGACGCGGTTTTCGCGGATATTGCCGAGCGCAACGCGATCGCCGAAGTGGCGCGCAAGTTGAGCGTCCGGTTTTCCGGGCTCTTCCTGGTGACGGATCTTGCGACCAGACAGCGAAGGGTCGGTCGCCGCGACGCCGATGCCTCCGACGCCACGCCAGAGATTGCCGGACTTCAGGAGAAATATGACATCGGCGCGATGGATTGGGCGGTCGTGGACGCATCGGGAACGCCGGAGCAAACCCTGGAGCAATGCCTGCCCCGCGTCACGCGGGCCATTTCCTCCTCCTGAACCAGCGGGCAGGTTTCTTTCACCGGCGGTTGCCAAGCAGGTTGCGACAAGGCACGTTAATCCCATGGTGTTGCCGCCATCATCGAAACCATCAAGCAAGGGCACCGCCCGCGCCCTCCGAACGCAACCGCGGCGGCACGGCCCGGCACCCACGCTCAATTCTGCGATGGCCTGCGACACAGCGTTTCGCGTTGTCGCGGGTCGCTACCTCAAGGAATTGACGAGACATCATCGGGCGACATGCGGAGGTGACGCGGACGCCTTGCACGAAATGCGCGCCGCGTTGACGCGGCTGCGAACAACGATCGACTTTTTCTCGCCCATGGTGACCAGCCTGCAACAATTGCGGCTGACGGATGAATTGAAGTGGCTGAACGCCCATCTCGGCGCCGTGCGGGATCTCGATGTCGCGATCGAACGGTTGAAGCAGATCAAGCCGCTTCCGCAGGCCGCCTACGGAGCCTGGAGCCGGGAGCGCGCCGAGACCCAGCGGCATCTGACGCGGGCGCTTCGCTCCGTCAAGTATCAGCGGCTGATCAAAAGCATCTCCTATTGGATCGAGAAGGGCTCCTGGTCGACGAAGAGGGGAAAGCAAGCCGCCAGCCAGCGCGCCTGCCCGGTTGCCGAATACAGCGCACGCAAACTGATGCGATGGCGGAGAAAACTGCTCAAGAGAAGCCGCAAGCTGCGCGAAATCGGCACCGGGAAACGGCATCGGCTGCGCCTGATGAACAAGAGGCTCAGTTACGCCATCGACGCCGTCGCGGAACTGGTTTCAGAGAGCGAAATTTCGAGGTTGCAGGCAACGTTGAAGCTGCTGCGCAAGGCGCAGAGATCTCTCGGGCAGTTGAACGACGATGCGCGATGCCAGTCGCTCGCGACCACGCTGGGACAAGGCGGCGCCGGGATATCCCGGATGTTTCTCGGCCCCAAGCACGAGAAACGCCTGATACGCACGGCGGCGGCGGCCTATCAAAAACTCGCCGAGCTGAAGCCGTTCCGGATTTAGGTCACGATTGGGTCTGATCGAACAAGAACCGACGTTCTGATTCTTGTTTTGCCGCGTTTTCTTTGCGCGAACCGGGATCCACCCCCAGGATCAGGTGCCGCCATCCAAGGTCAGCATGTCGCCG
>JBKQRS010000461.1:0-24594 GCA_052143915.1 Bradyrhizobium sp. | reverse complement strand
AGCGCTTTGTCTCCGAATTCGGCGGCAAGCCGCGTCCGAAAACCGTCGTGCCGGCGAGCGCGCCGCCCAAAGCAATGGCCGCGCTGATCATCGACGGCAAGCGCCGTGAGGTACCGGTGGCGGAAGGCGAAGCCATTCTTGATGCGGCGTTGCGCGCGGGCGTCGACCTGCCGTTCGCCTGCAAGGGCGGCATGTGTTCCACCTGCCGCGCCAAACTCGTCGAGGGGGCCGCCCAGATGGAAGTGAACTATTCGCTGGAGCCGTGGGAACTCGAGAAGGGGTTCATCCTGACCTGCCAGGCGCGGCCGACGACCGACAGGGTCGTGGTGGATTATGATCACGTGTAGCAGCCGCTGAAACGTTGACACCTTGGTTGCTTCGTCTCAAGACTAACACGCGACAAGAAGCTCTTTCGAACGAGCCCGATACCGGGGAGACCGCAGTGAACGTCAAGGCCACGCTATCGCCCGACGACCTCGCGCGCGCCTGCGCGGATGCGATGTGGGTGGACGACGATGCCAGCAAAGGCCTCGGCATGAAAATCGTCGAGGTCAAGCCGGGCCAGGCGACCCTGACGATGACGGTCGGGCCGCATATGGTCAACGGTCAGCGGATCGCCCACGGCGGCTTCATCTTTACCCTTGCGGATTCCGCCTTTGCCTTTGCATGCAACAGCCACAACGAGCGCGTCGTCGCGGCCCAAGGCAGCATTACCTTTATCCGGCCGGGCAGGATCGGCGATCTCCTGGTGGCTACCGCGCGCGAGATTTCGCGCAGCGGGCGCTCCGGCATCTACGATGTACGGGTCACCGTGGGCGATGCCGTGATCGCCGAGTTTCGCGGTCATTCGCGCAGCGTCGGCGGCACATGGCTGCCGGAGCCGGAAACGGACGCCAAACCAAAATAGAGCTTTCCAGGGAAACGCACGATGGCTTCGACCAAACCTCAACCCGGATCAAGCGGCTACATCCCGGAGATGGATGAAGCCGAGCGCGCATCGCGCGACGAGATCATGGCGCTGCAGACCAGACGCCTGGCATGGTCGCTGGCGCATGCCTACGACAACGTCGCACACTACAAAAAGGCCTTCGACGAAGCCGGCGTGCATCCGTCGGATTTCAAGCGGCTCTCCGATCTCGCCAAATTCCCGTTCACGGCGAAGACCGATCTCCGCGACAACTATCCCTTCAACATGTTCGCTGTCGCCCGCGAGAAGCTGGTTCGCATCCACGCCTCTTCCGGCACCACCGGCAAGCCGATCGTGGTCGGATATACCAAGGCCGATATCGCGACCTGGTCGACGGTGATGGCGCGCTCGATCCGCGCCGCGGGCGGCCGCAGCGGCATGATCATCCACAACGCCTATGGCTATGGCTTGTTCACCGGCGGACTTGGCGTGCATTACGGTGCGGAGCAGCTCGGTTGCACCGTGGTGCCGATCTCCGGCGGCATGACCGAGCGGCAGGTGCAGCTCATCAACGACTTCCGCCCCGACATCATCACGGTGACGCCGAGCTACATGCTGGCGATCCTCGACGAATTCAAGCGCCAGGGGCTGGACCCCCGCCTATCGTCGCTGAAGATCGGCATCTTCGGCGCCGAACCCTGGACCAATGCGATGCGCGCCGAGATCGAGCAATCCTTCGACATGGACGCCACCGATATCTACGGTCTGTCGGAAGTGATGGGCCCCGGCGTCGCGCAGGAATGTATCGAGACCAAGGACGGCCTGCATATCTGGGAAGACCATTTCTATCCGGAGGTGATCGACCCCGAGACCGGCGCGGTGTTGCCTGACGGCGAGAGGGGCGAACTTGTCTTCACCTCGCTGACCAAGGAAGCCTTTCCGATCATCCGCTATCGCACGCGCGATCTGACGCGGCTCTTGCCCGGCACGGCGCGGCCGGGGATGCGGCGGATGGAGAAGGTCACCGGGCGTTCCGACGACATGATTATCCTGCGCGGCGTCAACCTGTTCCCGACCCAGATCGAGGAAATATTGCTTGCCACCGACTGGTGTGGCGGCCATTTCGTTCTCGAATTGACCCGCGACGGCCGCATGGACCAATTGACCATTCTCGCCGAAGCGCGCCCGGAGAGCTGGGACAGCAGCGGCCTGACCGATCATGCCGAGCGCGTCGCCCATCACATCAAGAGCACGATCGGAATTTCCGCCCGGGTCGAGGCCGTCGCGCCTGACACGCTGGAGCGTTCGCTCGGCAAGGCGAAGCGTGTTTACGACAAGCGACCGAAAGGCTAACTGCTGTCCTCGGGAGACCTGAAAGATATCCATGCCGACTGCCCAGCCAGATTCCCGACCCCTTGAATTCGAGGCGCGCTGCGTGCGTCTGCTGACGAAAGCCGAAACCCCGGCGTCGCTTGCGCCGGTGGTCGAGCGGCGGGTGCTGTCGCGGGCGGCGAACCAGGTGCTGATCGAGGTCAAGGCAGCCGCCGTCAATCCCTCCGACGTCAAGGCCGCGACCGGCCTGATGTCTTATGCAGTATTTCCGCGCACGCCCGGCCGCGACTACGCCGGCATCGTGATCGACGGCCCGGCCGGCACGATCGGTCGCGAAGTGTTCGGCTCGTCGGGCGACCTCGGGATTCGGCGCGACGGCACCCACGCCACCCATCTAGCCGTCGAAGCCGACGCCGTGGTGGAGAAGCCGAAAAATCTGTCGTGGGAAGAGGCAGCCGGTATCGGGGTTCCCTTTGTGACGGCGATCGAAGGTTTTCACCGCGCCGGAAAGCCGAAAAAGCACGACACGGTGCTGGTGATGGGCGTCAACGGCAAGGTCGGGCAGGCCGCCGTGCAGATCGCAAGTTGGAGCGGTGCGCGTGTAATCGGCGTGGTGCGCAAGAAGGAGCCTTACGAGGGTCATGCGAATTCCCACGTCGAGGTGATCGACGCATCCGCGACCGATGTGGCGGCGCGCGTCCGCGAGCTCACCGATGGCAAGGGCGCCGACATCGTGTTCAACACGGTCGGCGATCCCTATTTCCAGGCAGCGCACAAGTCGCTGGCGGTGCGGGGACGTCAGATCCTGATCGCGGCCATCGACCGGATCGTGCAGTTCAATATCCTCGAATTTTATCGGGGCCAGCACACCTATGTCGGCATCGATACGCTGGGTCTGTCGTCGGCCGCGACCGGCGCCGTACTCAGGGAACTCGGTCTCGGCTTCGTCAGCGGGCACCTCAAGCCGTTTCCAATCAAGCCAAGCGCGATCTATCCGCTGGAGGAGGCCAAGGCTGCTTTTCTCGCCGTCGCGGGTTCCTCGCGCGATCGCGTCATCCTGCGGCCGCGTTAGAGGGAAAACCCTTGCCACCAGCCGCCAGCATCGTCGTCGGCGCCGGCCTGCTGATTGGGCTTGGCTATGGCGCCGTCGGGCTTTTGAGCGGGTTTTGCCTGCTGAGCAGCCTGCGCGGCTGGTGGACGAAGGGTGACAGCCGCTTGATCCGAAGTTACGCGCTGGCGCTTGGCGTGGCGATCGCGGCAACCCAGTGTCTCGCGGGAGGCGGCGCTGTCGACCTCGGCAAGTCGGTCTATTTGCAACCGTCGTTTTCAGCGCTTTTGATCTTTGCCGGCGGCCTGTTGTTCGGTTACGGCATGGTGCTGGCCAACGGCTGCGGCTCGCGCGCGCTGGTGCTGCTCGGTCGCGGCAATCTGCGCTCGTTTGTCGTGGTCATCGTGCTCGGCATTGCCGCGCAGATGACGCTGCGAGGGTTGATCGCGCCGGCGCGGGTCGCCCTGATGCAGGCGTCGCTGACCAAGCCCGCCATCCTTTCGCTTCCGGCGCTGCTGTCGACGGTTGGCGGCAGCGAAATTTTCGCGCGCACGCTGGTGGCTTCGGTGATATCGGCGGCCCTATTGATATTCGCGTTCGCGCATGCGCCGTTCCAGCGCGCATGGGGGCAGATCGCGGCGGGCATCGCCGTCGGTCTGCTGGTGGCCGCGGGTTGGTTCGCGACTGGTTATCTCGGCGCCGACGACTTCAATCCCGCCGCAGTCACCTCGCTTACCTTCATCTCGCCGATTGCGGACACGGTGCAGTACGCGATGCTGTCGACCGGGCTGACGCTGAACTTCGGCATCGCCATGGTTGCCGGCGTTTTCGCCGGAAGCCTGGTGACGGCGCTCGCCACGCGCCGCTTTCACTGGGAAGGTTACGCATCGCCGCGCCACATGCTGCGCTCGATCGGCGGCGCGGCCCTGATGGGATCGGGCGGCGCGATGGCCCTTGGCTGCTCGGTCGGGCAGGGCCTGACCGGACTTTCCACGCTGGCGCTTGCGTCGTTCGTTGCTGCCGGTGGAATCCTGTTGGGCTCGGCCGCGGGTTTGCGGGGGGCGCTGCGTGTTCGCCCGCTGGTCGCAGTGCAGGACGCCTGAAAAAAATTCAGATCACCTGGCGTGAGGTCGCCAGCCGCATCACGTCGAGATAGCCTGGGCGCACTTCCATCCGCTTGATAAGGCCCTTCTCGACCAGAAGCCGGTGCGCCTCGGGGAGCCGATAGCACGGCAAGTACATGAACAGATGATGCTCGGCGTGGTAGTTCACCCAATAGGGCGCGATGAGGAGCCGCTCGATCGGACCCGCGAGCGTGGTGCGGGCGTGGCTGAACGGGTCCTCGCCGGTGGAGGTGCAGGCATGTTCGGCGATGTTGCGGATGCGCGTCACCAGCGGCAGCCAGGTCGCCATCGCAACCACCCAGAGGCCCCAATACCAGATGCCCGCGCCCAACAACCAAAACAGGCCGAACATGACGGCGTTCAGGCCAAGGAAGCGCGCCATCTTGTCGGCCCCGCTCGAGACAAAACTCTCATGCGACACCTCTTCGTCCGTCTTGCCGCGCCGGAACAGCGACAGGAATAGCGGCAACCGCTGCTTCACGAACGTCTGCCCGGTGAGATCGCGGATCGCCTTGCGGGTGTAGCTTTCCCTGGTGATCGGAAATGGCGCCGAGAGCGATAGATCGGGATCCTCGGGCTGCTGCGTGAATTTGTGATGCTGCAGATGATAGGACCGGTAACTCGCGAGGTCGGCGCCGACGGGGACCGCGCACAGCCATTGTCCGACCCATTCGTTGATCGCCCGGTTGGCGTGCAAGCCCCCATGGGCGGCTTCATGCATCAGGATCGCCAGCCCGAGTTGGCGCGTGCCGACGATCATCACTGCGATCAGCCATGTCAGGGGATTGGGCCACAGCATGACCAGCGCGATGGCAGCGAGAATGGTTCCCCAGGCGTGGGCCACCAGCCACAGGCCGCGCAACGAACCGCGCGAGGTCAGGTGGCTCCATTCCTCTGGCGAGTAAACCGATTTCGGATCGACGCGCGCCACGACCGGCATCAGCGGCTCCTTGTAAACGGAATCATACGCCCGCGCGGTGGTTCGTCAATCCGCTGGCCGCGTCACGATGCGGATCTCCGAGGTCAGGGTGCGGTGCACCGGGCACTTGTCGGCGATTTCCAGCAATCTCCTGCGCTGTTGCGCGTCCAGCGCACCCTCCATGGCGATGACCATGTCGATCTGGTCGAGCATTCCCTCCTTGGTCTCGCACTCGGCGCAATCTTCCGCATGGATCTTGCTGTGACTGAGCGTCACCGTGGTCCGCTCCAGCGGCAGCGACTTGCGGTCGGCGTAAAGCCGCATGGTCATCGAGGTGCAGGCGCCGAGGCCGGCAAGCACAAAGTCATACGGTCCGGGTCCGGTGTCTTCGCCGCCGGCGGCCACAGGCTCGTCAGCGAGCAGAAGATGCCGCCCGATCGTAACGGTCTGCTGGAACTTGCTGTTGCGGGTCTCGCGCACCACGACATTGCGCGGCGCCCCGCCGAGATCGGCTGCTTGCTCCGACGCCACGGGATCGAGATAGCGTGTGGCCCAGGCGGCGATGACATCGGCGACGTAGGCGGCATCCCGCCGATCGCTCAGGAGGTGGTCGGCACCGGCCAGCGAGACAAAACTCTTGGGATGTTTGGCCGCCACGAAGATGCGGGTCGCGTTATCGATGCCGACGGTCTCGTCGGTCGGCGCGTGCATGACCAGTAGCGCCTTGTGCAATTGGGCGACATGCGTCATCAGGCCGTGTTCGGCGATGTCGTCGAGGAACTGGCGCGTGATGGTGAAAGGCCGGCCCGCCAGCGAGACCTCGGCCTTGCCGTGCCTGCGGATGTCCTCGATGCGATCGGCAAAAAGCCCGGTGACGTGCGCGGGGTCGGAGGGAGCGGCAATGGTGACGACGGCCTTGGCGTCGGGAATTCGCGCGGCAGCGGCGAGGATCGCGGCGCCGCCGAGGCTGTGTCCGATCAGGATCGCCGGCGCCTTTCGGGTCTCGCGCAAGTGCTCGGCGGCCCGCACGAGATCGGCGACATTGGAGGCGAAGGTCGAATTGGCGAAATCACCTTCGCTGGAGCCAAGGCCCGTGAAGTCGAACCGAAGCACCGCGATGCCCTTTGCCGCCAGCGCCACCGCGATCCGCCTTGCCGCCAGCACGTCCTTGCCGCAGGTAAAGCAATGCGCAAACAGCGCGTAGGCGCGGATCTCGCCTTCCGGCGTATCCAATGCGGCGGCCAATTGCTGGCCCTCTGAACCCGTGAATTGAAATCGTTCGGTCGGCACCGGCGTTCTCCTCGGTTCGGACAGTCCTTGAAATCAATCGCCGGAATAGCGCTGCTCGGCCCAGGGGGCGCCGCGGTTGTGATAGCCGCGAACCTCCCAATAGCCCGGCGCATCCTCCACCAGGAATTCGATGCTCTGCAGCCATTTCGCGCTTTTCCAGAAATACAGATGCGGAACGACCAGCCGCACCGGGCCGCCATGTTCCCGCTCCAGCGGCATGCCCGACCAGCTGTGCACAAGCAGGGCGTCTTCGGCAGCAAAGTCATCCAGTGTCAGATTGGTGGTGTAGCCGTCATGGCAATGCAGCACGACATGGCGGGCCTCGTCGCGCGGCTGGCAGGCATTAAGGAGATCGCGGGTCGCCAGGCCTTCCCAGGGGTTGTCGTAGCGCGACCAGGTGGTCACGCAATGGATGTCGGAGATGGCTTTGGTCTGCGGCTGCGCGGTGAACTGTGAGAAATCCCAGAAGATCGGATGTTCAACCGCGCCGTAGACGTCGAGCCGCCAGCGCTCACGGGCAATCTGCGGCGCCACGCCGAGATCGAGAACCGGCCAGTCCCTGGTGAGGTGCTGTCCGGGCGGCAAGCGCTGCTCTTCCGGCCGGGAGGTCTTTCCGGTGAGGAAGCGACCCTCGCGCGCCCAGCGCTGTTTGCTGCGCGTGAGTTTGGATTCTGGCTGCTCGTCGCTGTCCTCGGCCATCTCTCATGCCATTATCGCATCGCGACAATAAGTCCTTGCTCGCGACCATGCGCCGCTACTCGTGACGGTGCATCGCCGATTCATGCTTGGTGTCGCGCATGGTCGTGTAAATGATCAGCGAGAGAAAGATCATACCGCTGAGATAATAATAGAACCAGTCCTCATGCCCGAGGCTTTTGAAGTACAGCGCGACCGCGGGCGCGGTTCCACCGAACAGGGACACCGTGATGGCGTAGGGCAGGCCGACGCCGAGGGCGCGAACATTGGTGGGAAACAGTTCCGCCTTCACGATGGCGTTGATCGAGGTATAGCCGGCGACAAAGATCCAGGCCGCGCAAATCAGCAGGAACGCCATCAACGGCGACTTGGTCTCCTTCAGCGTGGTCAGGATCGGTATAGTTGCCAGGGTGCCGACGACGCCGAAAAAGATCAGCACCGGCTTGCGGCCGATCTTGTCCGATATCGCGCCGTAAATCGGCTGCAGCAGGGTGGCGAAAACCAGCGTTCCGAAAATCACAAGGGTGGTCTGGTCGGCGGTGAGGCCGACGGACAGTCTGACGAAGGTCTGCATATAGGTCGTGAACGTGTAGAAGGCGGCGGTGCCGCCGGCGGTGAGGCCGACGACGAGCAACAGCTCACGCGGATATTTCAGGAGGCCGGTGATCGAACCGGTCGGTCTGGCGAGCTTGCTCGCTTCCTCGAACGCCTCGGTCTCGTGCAGACCGCGCCGCATCACCGCCGCAAAGATCGCCAGCGCGGCGCCGATCACGAAGGGAATCCGCCAGCCCCACGCCTTCAATTCTTCCGGTGTCAAAAATACCTTTTGCAGCAACAGCAGGACAATGATCGCCGTGAGCTGGCCGCCGATCAGGGTGACGTATTGAAAGCTCGAATAGAAGCCGCGATGTTTGGCGTCGGCGACTTCACTGAGATAGGTCGCGCTGGCGCCGTATTCGCCCCCGAGGCTCAACCCCTCGATGACGCGCGCGATCGCCAGGATTGCCGGCGCGGCGATGCCGATCGAGGCATAGGTCGGCGTCACTGCGATGATCAGCGAGCCGAAGCACATGCAGACCACCGACAGCGTCAGTGACAGCCGCCGGCCGTGGCGGTCGGCGATGTAGCCGAACAGCCAGCCGCCAAGCGGCCGCATCAGGAAGGTCGCGGCGAACAGTACGGCCGCGTTGAGCTGCTGCACCACCGGGTCGCTGTTTGGAAAGAAGGCCGGCGCGAAGTACAGCGCGAACGCCGTGTAGGCGTAGAAATCATACCATTCGACGAGATTGCCGACAGAACCGATGAAGATCGCCTTGACCCGGCGTTCCACGTCGCGGACATCGAGTCGGTCGTCAGTACTCAAGCCTACAGCATGATCTATCACGTTTGGTTCCCCAAAAGTTATCAACGAGCGTTATGGATGAAAGCGTAAGGAAAAGATATCTCAGCCGGCCTTTCCGAACAGCATCGGAAGCTGTCGCGGTCCGCGCACGGTGCCTTCCGACCAGGCGACCTTGCCGGCCGGGTCGAGTCTGAAGTCCGGAATGCGCTTCAGCCATTCCTCGATCGCAACCGTCATTTCCATGCGCGCGAGGTTGGAGCCGACGCAGCGGTGAATGCCAAGGCCGAATGCGGCGTGCGGGTTTTGCTTGCGGTCGATCACGACCTTGTCGGCATCCGGAAACACGGCGGGATCGCGGTTGGCGGCGGGAAACGACAACAGGACCATGTTGCCGGGCTTGACCGGACAGCCGCTGATCACGGTTTCCTTCACCACCTCGCGCGCCATCGTCACCGGCGAATAGGCGCGCAGGAATTCCTCGATCGCGGTCGGCATCAGCTCGGGCTCGGCGGTCAGACGGTCGCGATCCGCAGGGGTCTTCGCCAGATGCCACAGCGCCGCGCCGATCGCGCTCCAGGTGGTGTCGATGCCTGCGATCAACAGCAGCCGCAGCGAGCCCAGTACATGCACGTCGGACAGCGGCTGCCCGTTCTTGTCCCGCGCGTTCATCAGCGTCGATATCAGATCGTCGGTGGGATGTTTCTTGCGATGCTCGATATGCTCGACGAAATATCCGGTCATTTCCTGAACCGCCCGCATCAGGATGCTTTCATCCTTGATGCCGAGCTCGAGAACTTCATGGATCCATTTGATGAATTGATCGCTGTCCGTTTCCGGAATGCCGAGCATGTGGGCGATCGCGCGAACCGGAATATGCTTGCTGTAACGCGCCGCGACGTCGCATCCCTCATCTTCGATGAATTCGTCGATCAGCTCATTGCAGATCGAGCGAACTCTGGGTTCCAGCTTCCTGACCGCGTCGGGGGTGAACGGCGGCAGCAGCAGCTGCTTGGCCGGCTTGTGTTGGGGCGGATCGGACGTGATCGGCGGCGCCGACTGCAGGGTTTCGGGCCTGGCATCGCGCACGATGATGCGGCGCGAGGAAAAATGCTCGGTGTCGTAGGCGACCTGCTTCACCGCCTCGAAAGTGGTCGGCAGGTAGCAGCCGAGGAACCGATCGGTGTGAACCACGGGACTTTTGGCGCGCAGTTCGTCCCAGATCGGAAACGGGTTTTCGGTCCAGCGCGGATCGGTATGGTCGAAATCGTGAACCCAATCGGTAACCGGGGCATGATCGGACATCAGGCAATTTCCTCTAGGTTCCGCTCGCCAGATTTTTCTGGATCAGTAGGCTGAAATTCTGATGGCGAGGCAGGTTATTCCTCGATGACTTCGATCGCAATTTCCGGACAGTTCGCCTGGGCGAGCCATGCCTTGTCTTCGAGCCCTTTGGGGACGGAGCCGTCGCCGATCTCGTGCGCATTGCCGAACTCATCGAGATCGAACAGCTCAGGCGCCAGCGATTTGCAGCGGGCGTGCCCCTGGCATTTCTCCTGGTTGACGTGAATTCGCAATTTTCCGGACATTTCAGGCGTTCCCCTGTCGTTGCGCTCATGGCGGCGCATTCGTCATTCTCGGGCGATTATAGCGGCGCAGACGCTATTCGCCAGCGCCCAAACGTGGCTTTCCCGGCTGCTGTCGTTCCAGGCATCCCTGAGGGCGGGCGGTTAGGGCGCCGGCCTCGGATCGATCGGGGTCGTGCCGCGCAGACCCAGAATATCTTCCAGCACCTTCGCGCCGGCGAGGAGCTGAGCCTCGCCGCGCGGCGCCGCCACCATTTGCAGTCCGACCGGCAGGCCGGAGGCGGTGAACCCACACGGCAACGACAGCGCCGGACTGCATACCAGCGTGATGGCATAAACGATACCAAGCCACTCGACGTAGTTGCCGAATTTATGCCCTGCGCATTCGGCGACATAGCGGTTCTCGACCGGAAACGGCGCCACGATGGTCGCGGGCGTCAGAAGCAGGTCGTATGTCGCAAAGAACTCCAGCATGCGCGCGGTCATGGTGACGCGCTGCGCTTCCGCGCGCTCGAGCTGCGCGACCGAAAGCTTCAGACCTTCCTCGATGTTCCAGATCACTTCCGGCTTCAGCTGATCGCGTTTATCGCGCAAAAGCGCCGCCTTGCTGATGGCGAAGTCGAACGCGCGCAGCACGTGGAAGCATTCGTGGGCCTCGCGCAGGTCGGGATGGGCTTCCTCGACAATGGCGCCTGCCTCGGCGAACCGCGAGGCCGCTTTCCGGGTGATGGCGGCAACCTCGGGATCAACCGGGGTGATGCCGAGATCGGGCGAATAGGCGATGCGTTTGGGCCCTTGGCCTGAGCGCGCCGCCGACAGGAACGATGACGGCAGCGAGGGCAGAGAGAGCGGATCGGCCGGATGCTCGCCGCTCATCGCGTCGAGCATCAGCGCGAGATCCTCGACATTGCGCGCCATCGGGCCTTGCACACCGAGATTGCGATCGATCTTTGCGACCGGGGTGTGGGCGACGCGGCCGATGCTCGGCCGCAGGCCGACGATGCCGCAGAAGCTGGCGGGGTTGCGCAGCGAGCCGCCCATGTCGGAGCCGTGGGCGAGCCAGGCCATTCCGGTGGCGAGTGCTGCGGCGGCGCCGCCCGAGGAGCCGGCGGCGGAACGCGACAGGTCCCACGGGTTGCGCGTCGCGCCGAATACTTCGTTGAAGGTGTTGGCGCCGGCGCCGAATTCCGGCGTGTTCGATTTGGCGTAGACCACCCCGCCATGGCCTTCGAGATGTTCGACCAGAAGATCGGAACGGGCAGGGACATTGTCCTTGTAGATCGGCGAGCCCTGCGTGGTGAGCACGCCCGCGACGTTGGTGAGATCCTTGATCGGGATCGGCAGGCCCGCCAGCAGGCCGCGATCACCAACAGGCTTCTGCATCAGCGCTTTGGCGTGCGCGCGGGCGCGATCGAAGCATAAAGTCGGCAACGCGTTCACCGGGCCATCGACCTCGGCGATCCGCCGTTCCAGCACGTCCAGCAGGTCGAGCGGCGTGACTTCGCCTGTCTTGAGCTTATCGACGATCGCGCATGCCGTTGCCCGTACCAGCGCCTGATCAGATGACATCCAGGTCTCCCCATCGTTCCGCGTCTCGATAGCGGATTGTGTAGCCCTGTAGAACATTTTACGGCAAAGTGGAAACGCGACAACGATCCGGAGATGATACATGGCTACGCCGTTCGACGCGCCTGACTGGCGCGGCATGAACCGAGAGGACCTCGACCGCGGCCTCAACAACGGCGCGGCCGTGGCTGGAAGCGGCGACATGGTCGCCGGCTGGGACCGGCGTTCGGCGGAATTGCGTGCAACACATTCCGATCATCTCGACCTCCGATATGGTCCGCGCGAGCGTAACCGTATCGACTTCTTCAAGGCGGCAGCGAACGCGCCGACGCTGTTGTTCATCCATGGCGGCTACTGGCAGATGCGCGCCAAGGAGGCCTTCTCGCTGTTTGCTGCGGGGCCGATGGCGCATGGCATCAATGTCGCTTTGATCGGCTACACGCTGGCGCCGGAAGCAACGCTGGATCAGATCGTCGCCGAGATTGATGCCGGGATCGACTTTCTCGGCGGACGCTTGCCTGACCTTGGCGGCGATGCGAACCGGATCGCCGTTTCCGGATGGTCCGCCGGCGGCCATCTCACGGCGATGGCGATGGCGCACCCACGGATCAAGGGCGGCGTGGCGATCAGCGGCATCTACGATCTCGAACCGATCCGCCACAGCTATCTCAACGAAAAGCTCGGCCTCGATGAGGCGATGTCCCACCGCAACTCGCCGATGATGCAGCCGTCGGGCGCAATGAAGCCGCTGGCGCTGACGGTGGGAGCTGCCGAACTGCCGCTACTGCGCCGGCAGACCGCGGACTTCGCCGGTCACCGCGCCAAATACGGATTGCCCGTGAGCTATGAAGAGATCCCCGGTGCCAACCATTTTACGATCATGGACGAGATGCTCGCGCCGAAGGGGCGGATCACCATGATGATCCGGCAGCTTTTCGAGCGGATTTAGCAGGTTAGACCTCATCCTGAGCAGAGGCGTCTTCGCCGCGTCTCGAAGGATGATAGACCGACGCCCGCGGCCCGTCCTTCGAGACGCCGCGCTTTGCGCGGCTCCTCAGGATGAGGACAAGTGCGCTGCTAACGCGCTACCCCCACCCCGCCGCGATGCCGCCGTCCACCGTAAAGATCACGCCCGAGGTATAGGCGGAGCGGTCGGAGGCGAGGAATGCCATGAGGTCGGCGATCTCGCGCGCATGCGCGGGACGGCCGAGCGGCAGGCCCTTCTGGAATTCCTTGTAGCGGTTTTCGTCGCCGAATTGATTCCTGGCGCGGGTTTTCAACAGCGTGACGTGACGGTCGGTACCGACCGGGCCGGGATTGATTCCGACCACGCGGATGTTGTCGGCCAGACTCTTGCTGCCAAGCGTCCGGGTGAACGACATCAGCGCGGCATTGCCGGTGCTGCCGCAGATGTAATTGGCGTCGAACTTTTCGCCGGCTACCCCGATATCGTTGACGATGACCCCATGCCCGCGCGCCTTCATCTGCGCATAGATCGCGCGGGTAATGTTGATATAGCCGAACACCTTCAGCTCCCAGGCGTGGCGCCAGGTTTCCTCGTCGATCTTGTCGATCGAGCCGCCCGGGATATCGCCGGCATTGTTGACGAGGATGTCGATGTCAGCTGCGTCCTTCACCAGCCGCGCGATATCCGCAGGGTTGCGCAGGTCGACGACATGGGCCGTGGCGTCGATTTGATGGGCCGATCGCAGGCGCTCGGCCAGCGCCTTCAGTTGATCGCCGCTGCGGGCAGCCAGGCGGAGATGACAGCCTTCCTCGGCAAAGGCTTCGGCGGCGGCCGCGCCAATGCCCTTGGACGCGCCGGTGATCAGGACACGTTTGCCGCGCAAATGAAGATCCATGGGATTACTCGCTTGATGGGAGATGTCTGAGGTAGTGGGGAAAGCAGGCTTTCAACTGTTAGGCCCCAGCCGTCGAGGCGGTCAACATTGCAGTGCAGCGTTGCGGCTAGTTCCGCCGGTTTGAAGTTCCTACACCGCAAGCGGCAAATTCTATTAGGAACTTCAAACCCTCAAGCGGCACTAGAATCATGGATTAAACCAGTGCCCTTTACTTTCCGAAGTTCGTAAAAGAAGGTGCTGCGACGGATTACGAACTTCGGAAAGAGGGCACTGGGACGCAGCTTGATCCATTGCAATCCCGTCATAAAATGGCTTACCCAGCGCGGACCTGCACGTAAGGAATCTCTCGATGAGCAACGAAAAAAAGCAATACCGGATCGCGGTCATTCCCGGCGACGGCATCGGCAAGGAAGTGGTTCCGGAAGGGCTGCGGGTGCTGGAGACGGCGGCGAAAAAGCACGGCGTTGCCGTGCATTTCGATCATTTCGATTTCGCCTCCTGGGATTATTACGAAAAGCACGGCGAGATGATGCCGGATGACTGGAAGGAAAAGATCGGCAAGCACGACGCGATCTATTTCGGCGCAGTCGGCTGGCCGGCCAAGATTCCCGATCACGTTTCGTTGTGGGGGTCGCTGATCAAGTTCCGGAGGGAGTTCGACCAGTACGTCAACCTTCGCCCGGTGCGGCTGATGCCGGGCGTGCCGTCACCGCTCGCCAACCGCAAGCCCGGCGATATCGATTTCTGGGTGGTGCGGGAAAACACCGAAGGCGAATATTCATCCGTCGGCGGCCGGATGTTCCCGGATACGAGCCGCGAATTCGTGATCCAAGAGACCATTATGACGCGGACCGGGGTCGATCGTATCCTGAAATTCGCGTTCGAGCTGGCGCAGTCACGGCCGAAGAAGCACCTGACCTCGGCGACGAAATCCAATGGCATCTCGATCACGATGCCCTATTGGGACGAACGCGTGGAGGCGATGGGCAGGAAATATCCTGGCGTGAAGTGGGACAAGTACCACATCGATATCCTGACCGCGAATTTCGTGCTGCATCCGGACTGGTTCGACGTCGTGGTCGGCTCCAATTTGTTCGGGGATATTTTGTCCGATCTCGGGCCGGCCTGCACCGGCACCATCGGCATCGCTCCATCAGGCAACATCAATCCGGAAGGCAATTTCCCTTCGGTGTTCGAGCCGGTGCATGGCTCGGCGCCGGATATCGCCGGTCAGGGCATTGCCAATCCGATCGGCATGATCTGGTCCGGCGCGATGATGCTGGAACATCTCGGCCAGAAGCAAGCCGCAGCCGCAATCATCACCGCGATCGAGCGCACGCTTGGCGAACGCACGCTGCGCACGAAGGACCTCGGCGGCAACGCCGACACGGTCGCCTGCGGGAAGGCGGTGGCGGAGATGGTGGAGTAGCTCTTTCACCCTCTCCCCTTGTGGGAGAGGGTGGCTTCGCGAAGCGAAGACGGGTGAGGGGTTTGTCTCCGCGGATGCAGACCCCTCATCCGGCATGGACTGCGTCCATGCCACCTTCTCCCACAAGGGGAGAAGGGAAAGGTGCATCACTGCATCTTCGCAACCCTGCGGCAATGCTCCCATGCCGCGCGGATCAGGTTCTCGCTCGCCTCCGGCGTCCGGAACGCCGAGTGCGCCGATAGCGTCACGTTTGGCAGCTTGGTGAGTGGATGGTCCGCCGGCAGCGGCTCGATGTTGAAGACGTCGAGCCCGGCGTGCCGGATGTGGCCCGACTTCAGCGCATCGATCATCGCGGCCTCGTCGACCATGGCGCCGCGCGCGGTGTTGACGAGGATGACGCCTGGCTTCATCGCCGCGATGCGTTCGCGCGAGATGAAGCCGCGGGTCTCGTCGTTCAGCAACAGATGCAGCGAGACGACGTGGCTCTGCGTCAGCAGCGCATCGAGCGAGACGAAGTCGACGCCGGCAAATTGCTTTGGCGTCCGGTTCCAGGCGATCACGCGCATGCCGCCGCCGAGCGCGATCCGCGCCGTTTCCGCGGCGATGCCGCCAAAGCCGATCAGGCCGAGCGTCTTGCCGGTCAGCTGCATGCCGTCTTCGCGCAGCCAGTTGCCGGCGCGCATCTCGCGGTCCATTTGCGCAATGCCGCGCGCCGCCGCCCACATCAGCGCTATCGCGCATTCGGCGACCGCCGTGTCGCCATAGCCCTTGATCAGATGAACCTCGATGCCGAGCTCGCCCAGTTCTTCCGGATTCATGTAGCTGCGCGCGCCTGTCCCTAAGAACACCACGTGCTTCAGGCCATTGCAGCGGCGCGCGACCTCGGTTGGCAGGGCGGTGTGATCGATGATGACGATTTCGGCGCCATCGAGCAGGGCGGGAATCTGGTCCGGCTTGATGCTGGGATCGCGGTTGACGCGCACGGCTGGATCTCCGGCCTTGTTCTGCCGTTCGAAAATGGTCGCCAGCGATCCGTTGGCATCGACAAAAACTCCGCGCACTTGAATCTCCATAAATCTCATGAAGCGACGCCGGCCAGCGCCAGCACGGTGTGCATCAAGACGTTGGCGCCTGCCGTGCAGTCGGCTTGCGTCGCGTCCTCCAATTCGTTGTGGCTGACGCCGTCCTTGCAGGGCACGAACACCATCGCGGCGGGAATCTTCGTATTCAGGTTACAGGCGTCGTGACCGGCGCCGGAGGTGATCCGCCGGTTGGAAAAGCCGAGCTTCTTGGCGGCATTCTCCACCGCATCGACCAGCTTCGAATCGAAATGGGTCGGCGGCTTGTGCCAAACCAGATCGAGCGTGACATCGACCTTGCGGCGGCCTGCGATCTCGGCAACGGCGGCGCGCAGCTCCCTATCGAGCGCGTCCATGATCGCAGCGTCGGCGCTGCGGCAATCGACGGTGAAGGCGATTTCGCCGGGAATGACGTTGCGCGACGGCTTTGCAATCACGGCTTCGCCGATGGTGCCGACTGCATTGGGGCCGTGCTTTTTTGCGATCGCCTCCATCGCCAGCACGATCTCCGACAAGGTCGCCAGCGCGTCGCGGCGCAGCCGCATCGGCGTCGAGCCGGCATGGCTCTCGAACCCGGTGATCTTGCCATCATACCACAACACACCCTGGCCGGAATCGACAACGCCGATGGTCTTGCCCTCGGCCTCGAGAATGGGGCCCTGTTCGATATGCAGCTCGACGAAGCTCGAAAACTTCTGCGTGCCCACCGGGCTCTCGCCGCGATAGCCGATGCCGTCCAGCGCCTCGCCGACGGTGACGCCTTCGGCGTCCTTGCGCGACAGGATATCGTCAGTGGTGAAATCGCCGACATAGGCCGCGGAGGCCATCATCGCCGGCGCGAAGCGCGAGCCTTCCTCATTGGTCCAGTTGACGATGCAGATCGGAATTTCGGTCTCGATCCCGGCGTCGTTGAGGGTGCGGACCACTTCGAGCGCCGCCAGGGTGCCGAGCACGCCGTCGAATTTGCCGCCGGTCGGCTGGGTATCCAGATGCGAGCCGAGCCCGACCGGCGGCTTCGACATGTCGCGGCCCTTGCGCAGGCCGAACATCGAGCCGAGCGCATCGACATGCACCTCAAGGCCGGCGGCTTCGCAGGCGTTGCGGAACCAGTCGCGCACCTGCTTGTCCTCAGGGCCAAGCGTCAGCCGCCGCACGCCGCCCTTCGCCGTCGCGCCGAATTTCGCGGTTTCGTGAATCGTGCCCCACAGCCTCGTTGAATCGATTTGCAGATTGGATGCGACAAGGGTCATGAAGCCATTCCAGCCATCAGAAGATTGCGCGCGATCGCTTCAATGACGCGCCCGCAGCGGCGCGTCAATAACGGCGGCAGAGTCCTGCGCGATCTTGGCGGCGAGATCGGCGACGAGTTCGACCGCGAGCGTGTCGGGCGAAGCCAGCCAGCTTGCCGAGAACGTCAGCGGCGCGATTTTGAGATCGGTCGACAACAGCTGCAACCGCCCGTCCGCCAATTCATTTTCGACGATCGCCGTCGGGATCACCGCGACGCCCAGCCCCTCGATCGCCATGTGGACGACGGTCGCGAGCGAGGCCGAGGCGTGCAGGCGGATCGGCGGCAGATCGGGCCGGTTGAACAGCGAGCGCACGATCTCGTAAGGCTGGGTCTTGCTCGGAAAGGTGATGATCGGGAACTTCGCGAGATCACGCACCGTCAACGGACCGTTGCCGAGACCGAGCGCGGGGCTGGCCAGAAAGCCAACGGGATAGTCGCACAGCACGCGGCTGCGCACGCCGGAGGCGGACAATGGCCCGAGCACAAAAGCGAGTTCGATTTCCTGCGCCTGCAGCCGTGCGTTCAGGCTTGGCGTGATATCGACCTCGATCTCCAGCGACAGATTGGGATGGGCGGTGTTGACGCTCTTGATCAGCCGCGGCAACCAGGTGTGCACGATGGTTTCGGCGACGCCCAGCCGCAACACGCCGCGCATCGCCGAGCGGTCGCCGACTTCCGCCATCATCTCCGAGCGCAGGCTGATCAGCTTTTCCGCATAGACCATCAATTGCCGGCCGCTCGGGGTTGGCGAGGCGACGCGGTGATCGCGGTTCAGGAGCTTTACCCCCATTTCGCGCTCGAGCTGGGCGATCCGCTGCGAGATGGCCGGCTGGGTGGTATTGAGCCGTTGGCCCGCTCCTCTGAAGCTGCCCAGCGTCACCACCCACAGGAATGTCTCGATAGACTTGAAGTCCACCATTCAACCCGACTCCCATTGATAAATCTGGATTATCCAACTTGATTAGAAAGTAAGATTAGACATTATAATACGCTTGGGTTTCACTGCTGTCGAGATAATAGGCAGGGCGATCTGATGACCATTTTAGCGGCAAGGCAGCCATTCAGCGAAGGCCAGGATGTGCTTCCGAGCCGGCAGGCGCGCCTGGCGTGCCGAGCCGGCATGTCCTCCACCACCGCCGGCGTCGCCAACGGCTTCGTCCAGGGCAACCTCGCGATCCTGCCGGAAAAGCTCGCGGCCTCGTTTCACCGGTTCTGTCAGCTCAATCCCAAGCCATGTCCCATCATCGGCATGTCCGATGTCGGCGATCCGCGCGTTCCCTCGCTCGGGATCGACCTCGATATCCGCACCGACCTGCCGCGCTACCGCGTCTGGCGCGACGGCGAGGTGGTCGAGGAGCCGACCGATATCATGGCGCATTGGCGCGACGACCTCGTCGCGTTCGTGCTCGGCTGCTCGTTTTCATTTGAAGAAGCGCTGATGGCCGACGACCTCCCGATCCGTCACATCGAGCGCAAGGTGCGCGTGCCGATGTACCGCACCAATATCGAGTGCCAGCCTTCGGGACCCTTCGCCGGTCCCATGGTGGTGTCGATGCGGCCGTTCAAGCCGGCGCAGGCGATCCGCGCGGTGCAGATCACCTCGCGTTTTCCGTCGGTGCACGGTGCGCCGGTTCATCTCGGTCTTCCGCATTCGATCGGGATCGCCGATATTACCAAGCCCGACTATGGCGACGCGGTGCCGGTGGAGGCCGACGAGATTCCGGTGTTCTGGGCATGCGGTGTGACGCCGCAGGCGGTGATCGCGGCGGCGAAGCTGCCGTTTGCGATCACGCATGCTCCCGGCCTGATGCTGGTGACGGACTTGCGCAACAAGCAGCTTGCTGTGCTCTAATGGGCAGCTCCTGCCGTTCTTTGAGGCTTTACGGTTATCTTCAATCGCTTCATCGATAGAAGCCGACACATGAGGATTTTTCCATGACCATCTCCCGCCGAAAAATATTGCTTGGAGCCACCGCGAGCGCGGCGCTGCTGCCGATCGCGGCACGGGCGCAGACGTCCGAAGTGGTGATCGGCGTGATCTATCCGCTGTCCGGAGCCAGCGCGCAGATCGGCGTCGACGCTCAAAAGGCGTTCGAAACGGCAGCGGACATCATCAACAAGGATTACGATTTCGATCTGCCGCTGGCCCGCGGCGAGGGGCTCCCCGGTCTCGGTGGCGCCAAGGTGCGCCTCGTGTTCGCCGATCACCAGGCCGATCCGCAGAAGGGCCGCGCCGAGGCCGAGCGCCTCATCACCCAGGAAAAGGTGTGTGCGATCATCGGCACGTATCAGAGCGCGGTCGCGGTCACCGTCAGCCAGATCTGCGAGCGGTATCAAATTCCGTTCATCTCGGCGGACAATTCCTCGCCCAGCCTGCACCGCCGTGGCCTCAAATTCTATTTCCGCGCCGCGCCCCATGACGAGATGTTCTCGGCCGCGATGTTCGATTTCTTCGATGCCATGAAGAAGAAGGGTCAAAAGATCGATACGCTCTCGCTGTTCCACGAAGACACGATCTTCGGCACCGATTCGTCCAACGCGCAACTGAAGCTCGCTGCCGAGCGTAGTTACAAGGTGGTCGCTGACATCAAGTATCGCGCGAACTCCCCTTCGCTGACCGCAGAGGTACAGCAACTCAAAGCCGCCAATGCCGACGTGCTGATGCCGTCGAGCTACACGACGGATGGTATTTTGCTCGTCAAGACGATGGGCGAACTCGGCTACAAGCCCAACGCGATTGTCGCGCAGGACGCCGGTTTCTCCGAAAAGGCGTTGTATGACGCGGTCGGCGACAAGATCGAAGGCGTGATCTCGCGCGGCAGCTTCTCGCTCGATCTCGCGGCCAAGCGGCCGATGGTCGGCAAGATTAACGACATGTACAAGGCAAGGTCCGGCAAGGACTTCAACGACTATTCGTCGCGGCAGTTCATGGGCCTGATCGTGATGGCGGATGCGATCAATCGCGCCAAGTCGACCGAGGGCGAGAAGATTCGCGAAGCGTTGGTTGCGACTGACATGCCCGGCGAGCAGACCATCATGCCGTGGAAGCGCGTGAAGTTCGACGACATGGGCCAGAACAACGATGCCGATCCGGTATTGCTGCAATATGTCGGCGGCAAGTTCGTCACCATCTTCCCGCCGCAAGCCGCCGTCGCCGAAGCCATCTGGCCGATGAAGTAGTGGCAGGCGGGGGGGCGGGGGCGTGACAGTCGAAACCATCATCCAAAGTCTCGCCAGTGGCCTCTTGATGGGGCTGCTCTACGGCCTGATCGCCGTTGGACTGGCGCTGATCTTTGGCCTCATGGACGTGGTGAATTTTGCCCACGGCGAATTCCTCATGATCGCGATGTATGTGACGTTCTTCCTGTTCGCGTTCTTTGCCATCGATCCCTTGCTGTCGGCGCCGCTGGTCGCAGCCGCGCTGTTTGTATTCGGCGCGGTGGTTTATCTCTTGGTTGTGCGCTTCGCGGTCCGGGCGAAGGCCAATGCCGGCATGGTGCAGATCTTTTCGACCTTCGGGCTTGCCATCGTGATGCGCGGGCTGGCGCAGTTCTTCTTCACGCCCGATTATCGCAGCGTCACGCATTCATGGCTGGGCGGCAAGACCATCTCGATTGCGGGAATCTTCCTCCCCGTTCCGCAATTGTTTGGCGCGCTGGTCGCGATCGCCGCGTTCGGCGGACTTTATTTCTTCATCAACCGCACTGATTTCGGCCGCGCCCTTGAGGCGACCCGCGAGGATGCCGGCGCGGTGGCCCTGGTCGGCATCGACAAGAACAGGGTGTTCGCGCTGGGCTGGGGTCTCGGTGCCGCGCTGGTCGGTCTCGCCGGCGCCATCATGGCGATGTTCTTCTATATCTATCCCGATGTCGGCGCGTCGTTCGCGCTGGTCGCCTATGTCACGGTGGCGCTCGGCGGCTTCGGCAGCGTGTTCGGCGCCTTTGCCGGCGGGCTCATTGTTGGCCTCGTGGAGGCATCCACGGCGCTGATCCTGCCGCCGTCGCTGAAATCGGTCGGCATCTACGCGGTCTACCTGCTGGTGGTCTTTATCCGGCCGCGCGGCCTGTTCGGATCGATCTGATGGATACGACCTTCGCCCAGCGCCGCCGCCGCGATCTGATCGTCGCCGCCTGCCTTGCGGCGATCGCTGCCCTGGTGCCGCTGTTCGTGAAAGACGTCTACGTCCAGAACATCATGGTGCTGACGCTGATGTATGCGGCGTTGTCGCAGAGCTGGAACATCCTGAGTGGCTATTGCGGGCAGATCTCGCTCGGCCATGCCTTGTATTTCGGGCTTGGCGCCTACACCACGGCACTTCTGTTCACCAAGTTTGGCGTGCTGCCGTGGTTCGGCATGATCGGTGGCGGCCTGATATCGGCAGCGATCGCGATGGCGCTCGGCTATCCCTGCTTCCGGCTGCGCGGACATTACTTCGTCATTGCCACCATCGTCATTGCCGAGACCGCGCTGCTCTTGTTCCAGAACTGGGATTGGGCCGGCGCCGCGCTCGGCATCGATATCCCGGTGCGTGGCGATAGCTGGCTCAAATTCCAGTTCACGCGCAGCAAGCTGCCGTATTTCTATTTCGCGCTGGCGCTTTCCTGCATCGCCTGGCTCGTGACGTGGTGGCTCGAGGATTCCAAATGGGGCTACTGGTGGCGCGCCGTGAAGGACAACCCGGATGCTGCTGAAAGCCTAGGGGTCGTCGTCTTCAATTCCAAGATGGGGGCTGCCGCGGTCTCGGCGTTTCTTACCGCGGTCGGTGGCAGCTTCTATGCGCAGTTCGTTTCCTACATCGATCCCGAAAGCGTCATGGGCTTTCAATTCTCGCTTCTGATGGCGCTGCCCGCGGTGTTGGGCGGCATCGGCACGCTGTGGGGGCCGGTGCTCGGCGCGGTCATCCTGATCCCGCTCACGGAGCTGACGCGGTCCTTCATCGGCGGCTCCGGCCGTGGCGTCGACCTGATCGTCTATGGCACGCTGATCGTGCTGATCTCGCTGGCACGCCCCGAGGGGCTGGTCGGCCTGTTCTCGGGGCGGCGCAAGGAGGCCACCCGATGACGGCGCTCCTGGAAACCAAGGGCGTGTGGCAGCGGTTCGGCGGCCTGATCGCCAACAGCGACGTCTCGATCTCGGTCGGGCGCGGCGAGATCGTCGGACTGATCGGGCCCAATGGCGCCGGCAAGTCGACGTTGTTCAATCTGATCGCGGGCGTGCTGCCGCCGACCCAGGGCTCCATCCTGTTCGACGGCGAGGATGTCACCGCGCTGCCGGCGGCGGAGCGCTGCGAGCGCGGCATCGCGCGCACCTTCCAGGTCGTGAAAAGCTTCGAGACCATGACGGTGATCGACAACGTTATCGTCGGCGCGCTGATCCGCACCACCGTGATGCGCGAGGCGCGCCGCAAGGCCCATGAGGTGCTGGAATTCTGCGGGCTCGGCGGCCGCGTCAATGTGCTCGCGAGCCAGTTGATCCCGTCGGAAAAGCGCCGCCTCGAAGTCGCCCGCGCGCTTGCCACCGAACCGAAGCTGCTGCTGCTCGATGAAGTGCTGACGGGACTGACGCCGATCGAGGCGCAAACCGGCGTCGAGCTGGTGCGAAAGGTGCGCGCTACCGGAGTGACCGTATTGATGGTCGAGCACGTCATGGAGATCGTGATGCCGCTGGTCGATCGCGCCATCGTGCTCGATCTCGGCAAGGTGCTGCTGGAGGGCAAGCCGACCGACGTCGTTCGCGATCCGAAAGTCATCTCTGCCTACCTTGGGGATCGTCATGCTGTCGGTGCATGAAGTCACCACCGCCTATCAGGGGCTGGTCGCGATCTCGCAGGTGTCGATCGAGGTCGCCAAGGGCGAGATCGTCTGCGTCGCGGGCGCCAATGGCGCCGGCAAATCGACGCTGTTGAAATCGATCGCCGGCGCCGAACGGCCACGATCGGGCACCGTCACCTTCGATGGCGCCCGCATCGACGGCATGGCGCAGCACATGATCACCGCGCGCGGCATCGCCTATGTGCCGGAAAACCGCCGGCTGTTTCCGCGCCTGTCGGTGCGCGACAACTTAAGGCTCGGCAGTTACCTCTTCCGCGGCAGGGCGGATCGCGACGAACCGCTGGCGCTGGTGTTCAAGCTGTTTCCGCGGCTGTCCGAGCGGCTGGACCAGCGCGCCGAAACGCTCTCCGGCGGCGAGCAGCAGATGCTCGCGATCGGCCGCGCACTGATGACGCGGCCGCGGCTTCTGATGCTCGACGAACCGTCGCAGGGCATCATGCCCAAGCTCGTCGACGAGATCTTCCAGTCGGTCAAGCAGATCCGCGACGCCGGCATGACCGTCCTGATCGTCGAGCAGCGCATCGCCGAGTGTCTCGACATCGCCGATCGCGCCTACATCCTGCAGACCGGGCGCCTGCAGATGCAGGGCACCTCAAGCGAGATCAAGGGCAATCCCGACGTGCGGAAGGCCTATCTGGGGCTGTGACCGGCACGGCGTCATTGCGAGGAGCACAGCGACCGAGCAATCCATCTTTTCGTGGCTCCCATGGATTGCTTCGCTTCGCTCGCAATGACAAGCGATGGCGGGTTCTCAATCTTGCCCATGCTCCGGCAACGCCACCTCAAACACCTTCACCAAGTCGGCCACCTGCGCCGGCGTCAGGTACCGCGGGTTGAGTCCGCGCAGCAGCAGATAGAGCTTTGCGGTCTCTTCCAACTCTTCGATCGCGAAGACGGCGGCCTCCAGCGTGTCGCCCGACACCACCGGACCGTGATTGGCGAGCAATACGGAGGCATATTTGCCGGCCAGGCTCCTGATCGCGTCCGCGACCGCCGGATCGCCGGGTCGATAATAGGGGACGAGGGCGGTCTGGCCGCATTTCATCAGATAGTAGGCCGTCATCGGCGGCAGCGCCGCGCGCGGGTCGATCTCCGGCAGCATCGACAGCCCGACTGAGTGCGTCGAATGCAGTTGCACGACTGCGCGCGCCGCGCCGCGCGTCTGGTAGAGCGCGTTGTGAAGCGGCACTTCCTTGGTCGGCACATCGCCGCAGATGAGCTTACCGTCGGCGCCGAGCCGCGAAAGCCGGGCCGGGTTAAGGAACCCGAGCGAGACGTTGGTCGGTGTCACCAGC
>JBKQRS010000460.1:0-3374 GCA_052143915.1 Bradyrhizobium sp. | reverse complement strand
ATTCCGAAAAACAGTCCGTCAAAGCTTTCTCGCATGGTATCGATCTGTCCGCTCAACGTGACCGTGATGGGAGAAGTGGCGGGCGGTCGGTCCGCGGCAAGCACCTTATCGATTGCGTCGGCGGCGGAAGCGAGGTCGCGACCCTGAACGTCGGCATTGACGTCGAAGACCGGCCGGATGTTGAGCTGCGAAACGACGAGCGGGACGTTCTTGCGCCCGAATTTGACGAAGTTCGTCAGCAATTGGCTCGACTCGCCGCTGACTTCCGGCGTCACCGACATATTGCCCAAATCCTCGGTCTTGCTGACGCGATAGGTCGGCATTTGGACGACCAGCGGATAGCTCACGTTGTTTTTCGGATCGATCCAGAAATTAGGAACGGTTTGGGCGCTCGAATTGACGTCCACAAGCACGCTCTTGACGGCTTCGTCTTCGTTCAGGCCGAGCTCCTGCGCGAGCGTGCGATCGACGTCGATCGTCAACGCGGGCGCGTCCGGCACCTGGAACACATGCGAATCCACGACGCCGGGAACAGCGTTCAAGTCGCGCGAAATCTTCTGCGCGAGCGCATAGGTCTCGTCGCCGTTCGGTCCGGAAATTCTCACGTCGATCGGGGCGGGCTGTCCGAAGTTCAGGACCTGATTGACGATATCGGCGGGCTGGAAGAAAAACGTCAGAACGGGAAAACGCTTGGGCAGCTCGCGGCGCAACGCGGCGATGTGGGCGGCCGTCGGGGTGTGCTTCTTCTTCAGGGAAATCAGAATTTCGCCGTCCATCGGACCGACGGTGGCCGAATCGCTCAAAGCGATATTGATGCCGCTGTAGGGCAGGCCGATATTGTCCAGGATGACGTCGATCTGGTCCTGCCCAACGATCTGGCGGATAGCGTTCTCGACCTCGGCGAAATAGCGCTGGGTCTCCTCGATGCGGCTCGCCGGGGGCGCGCGCACGTGAAGCCGCATCTGACCGGCGTCGACCTGCGGAAAAAAGTCTCTGCCGAGTTGCGGAAAAAGCGACAGCGAAAATATCATCAGAAGAATGAAGCACACGCTCGTGACGCCGGATCGCGCCACGCAAAACGCCACGCTATTGCGATAGGTTTCGCGAAACCGCAGGAAACCGCCGTCGAATCCCCGGTGAATCGCGCCAAAAACATTGAATCGGGAGCGCTTGGAGGCGCGCTTGGGGGAATGCTCCCCATGGCCCTCGACTGAAGAGCGCATCAGGAAGGCGAACAGCACCGGCACCAGACTGAAGGAGAGCGCGAGGCTGGCGATCAGCGACACGCAGACCGAAAGCGATAGCGGCGAGAACAGGTATTTGGCTGTGCCCTGCAGCAGGAACACCGGCACGAACACGATGCAGATGCATATTGTCGAAAGCACGGTCGGAACCGCGACTTCTCCAGCCCCGACGATAATGGCGCGGGTCAGCGGTTCGCCGTCATGGACATGACGCTCGATGTTTTCGATGACCACCGTGCCGTTGTCGACGAGGATGCCGACGGCGAGCGCGAAGCCGCCGAGCGTCATCGTGTTCAAGGTCTGGCCGCCGACATACATCACCAGAACGGCGGTGATGATGGAAAGCGGAATGGTCGCCAGAATGATCAGCGTCAAACGCCAATTGCCCAGAAACAGCAGGATCATCATCGCGGTCAATCCGGCCGCCATCAGCCCGCCCATGAGCACGCTGTCGAGTGAGGCCTTGACGAAGACCGACTGATCGAAAACCGGCTTGATGTTGACGTCGGGCGGCAGAAGCTTCTTGATGTCCGGCAACGCCTCCTTGACGCCGTCGATCACCGCCAGGGTCGAGACGCCGCCGGTCTTGCGAATCATCATCAAGGCGCCGGGCTCACCATCGACCGTCACCGAATTGGTTTGAATTTGGTAACCATCGTGGACATGCGCGACGTCGTGAACGAACACCGTCCGGCCCCCCACCTCCTTGACCGGGAATTGGTTGATGGCGGCGATGGCGTCCGGGCTGGCGTTCATCGCCAGCGTGTAATCCTTGGCCCCGATCTTGACGTCGCCCGAGGGCAGGATGACGTTTTGGCGCTGGATCGCCGCGGCGACGTCCGAGGGAGACAAGCCGCGCGCATCGAGCGCCTGCTGGTCGAGATCGACCATGATGACGCGGGGCTTGCCGCCATAGGGATAGGGAACTTCCGCGCCGTGCACGACCGCCAGATCGGGGCGTATGACGTTTTGGCCCTTATCGTTCAGCTCGGTGTCCGTCGCCCTGGCGCTGGAAAGGCTGAGTTGAATGATCGGCACGTCCGTCGCGCCGTAGCGCAACACCAGCGGCGGCGTGATGTTCGGCGGCATGTATTTCAGGACGACGAGCGCGCTGCTCGCCAATTGCGAAATCGCGCGCGTCACGTCGGCGCCTTGGTGGAGGTAAACCTTCTCGACGCCGACGCCGGCGTAGCTTGTCGCCTCGATCCGGCTGATGTCGTCGACCAGAGAGGCGAGCTGCCGCTCGTGCAGCGTCAGAATGCGATCGCGGATATCCGGCGCGCTCATCCCGGCGTAGGTCCACACGACGCTGACGACGGGGATGTCGATTTCCGGAAAAATGTCGATCGGCATGCGCAGCCCCGCGCCAACGCCCATGATGCAGACGAGAATGAGGGACGCGATGATGGTGTAGGGTCGTTTGAGCGCGAATGCGGCCAGTCCCATCAGGAAACCTCAGCCTTCGAGCGCGCGGCGCCGGCCCGTCCGGGGTCGGCGCGTGGGTGGAAAGCTGTGAGCGGGCGCCGCGATCGGCCGTGCGGAGGACATGTTCTTACGCTATTCGTGGCGCCGCTCGCAAGTATATCCGATGAAGCACTTGGAATTGTCGACCGACCGCTCCGTCGCGAGCGACAGCCTTGGCGATCGCGCGACACGAAAGAGCCGGCTCGAAGCCTCTATTTTCCGCGCAGACGGCCGAGGAAGCCGCGATCAGCGCGATGAGCGTCAAACCCAACCTTCTCATGATCTCGCCTTCGATAAGGAAGTCTCGGATGCGCATCGCGGTCGGTCTCCAAGCTTGCCAAGGCGGCGCCCGTTCGCGCGGCCATCCGACAAGACGCGCGTCAGCGCCCGGCGGCGAAACGCCGCCGAGCGCGGAACGCGCAAGGGGGAGACCAAGTCGCCGCTATCGTCCTTTGCCGTCAGTCTCCCGGCGGCATAGTATCGATCTGCAAACCATGGCTTTCGTCGCGGCGAAGAGCAACTAATATTATTTTTAGACTGACGCGCCCGCCCACGCACTCAGTTCTACAATGATAGATTGGCTTCCATGCATGGCGGCGCCGAGCCCCGCATTCAAATCTGATTGAATCATTGAAAATATTGGTAGCGGGGGCCGGATTTGAACCG
>JBKQRS010000459.1:0-11594 GCA_052143915.1 Bradyrhizobium sp. | reverse complement strand
GTCGGCCGAGATCGAAGGGCTGAGGATCACCGATCCGGCGGCGCCGCCGAAGCCGAAACTTGTCAGCAAGCCTCCGGCGCAAAAAACCTACGCGCTCTTGAGCGACGTGCAGATCGCCGGCATCAAGGAACGCCTCAAGCTTTCGTCCGATCAGGAATCCTATTGGCCGGCGGTGGAGAGCGCGCTGCGCGCCGTGGCCCGCAAGATCCACGCCACGCGGCAGGCCGACCCGAACGCGACCGGCGTACCGATCGATCCCGACGCCGAGGAAGTCCAGCAGTTAAAATCGGCCGCGATGCCGCTGTTGTTTCAACTGCGCGAGGACCAGAAGCGCGAGGTGCGCCAGCTCGCCCGCCTGATCGGCCTGGAGAAGGTGGCTTCGCTGATTTGAGCGGGCGTCCCCTGCCGAACGCATCTTCCTGATTCCATCAGCGGCATTCCAGCCCCGATGCGGCGCGTGGGCGCCATCCCTTGACCCTGACATCCGCGATCAATTGAGAGCGAAGACCGCGGCCAAAGGGCATGCGAGGTCTTGAAAGCGAGGCCGCAGCCGCGGTTAAATACAGGCAGGGGCGGCGCGAGGTGAGAAGGAAAAAGAGGACAGCCATGAGCTTTGTACGGATCGCGGCATCGGCCGCCATCTTCACCCTCCTGTCAGCCGTTGGCGCGACCGCCAAGCCGATCGCCACCACCGCGGAGACCAACCTGCGCAAATCGCCCGGCACCGACAGCCCGGTCCTGACGATTATTCCTAAGGGGACGACGGTCGAGGTCGGCAAGTGCAGCAATGGATGGTGCGAAACTTCCACGGACGGCCGGGACGGCTATGTCATCGCCCGCAATCTCGGCCTGGCGCCGGCGCGGCGAGCACGGCCTGCTCCGCAGGTCTATGACGAGGAAGTGGAAGAGGTTGGGCCGCCTGTTTATGGTCCGAGGGCCTATGTCGTTGGTCCGCCGGTCTATTATGGCTATCGACCCTGGGGCTATGGGCCGTTTTACGGCTACTATAGCGGATGGCGCTGGTAGGCTCCGCGAACCTCCCCAGCCGGCGTTATGATATGTCGGCCTATATCTTGCGAAGTTGCATGGGTCCCTCGACATGACGCGGGGGTAGTGGCCCGCTGATCCATGGAGACGAAATGCCGAGCCATCCTTCGCCGCCGGCTCCGAAGGCCAAGGTCCTTTTGCTGGAGGGCGTGAACGACAGTGCCGTCGAGCTGTTCCTGAGTTCGAAGAGTTTCAGCGTCGAGCGCCTGCCCAAGGCGCTTGAGGCCGGCGCGCTGCGCGAGGCCATCAAGGGTGTCGACCTCCTGGGCATTCGATCGCGAACCCAGCTGACGCCTGAACTTTTTTCCGATGCCGACCGCTTGACCGTCGTGGGATGTTTCAGCGTGGGCACCAACCAGGTCGACCTGGACGCTGCCCGCCGGCGCGGCATTCCCGTCTTCAATGCGCCGTTCTCCAATACCCGCAGCGTGGCGGAGCTGGTGATCGGCGAAATCGTCATGCTGCTGCGGCGCATCTTTCCCCGCTCGATGGCGGCCCACGAAGGCGCATGGGACAAATCCGCAACAGACAGCCACGAGGTGCGGGGCCGCACGCTCGGCATCGTCGGTTACGGCAATATCGGATCGCAGCTCTCGACGCTTGCGGAAGCGATGGGCATGAAGGTGATCTTCTTCGACCAGACCGACAAGCTTCGCCACGGCAACACCGAGCCGGTCGAAACCTTGCAGGACCTCTTGGCCCAGAGCGACATCGTCAGCCTGCATGTCCCGGAGACGCCGGCGACTTCCGGCATGATCGGAGCGGCCGAACTGCGGGTGATGAAACCGGGGTCCTTCCTGATCAACAATAGCCGCGGAACGGTCGTCGATCTCGATGCGCTGGCAAAAGCGCTTCGTGACGGTCATCTGGCAGGAGCCGCGCTCGATGTTTTTCCGGTCGAGCCGTCCTCGAATTCAGAGCGTTTTCAAAGTCCCGTGCAGGGCCTGAAGAACGTGATCCTGACCCCTCATATCGGCGGTTCGACCGAGGAGGCACAGGATCGCATCGGCCGGGAAGTGGCCCGCAAGATGCTCGATTACTTCAGCGGCGGCTCCACGACGGGCTCTGTGAATTTCCCGCAGGTCCAGCTGCCGGCGCGTCCGCTCGGCACCCGCTTCAGCCACGTTCACCGCAACGTGCCCGGCATGCTGCGGCGGCTGAACGAGCTGTTCCTGCAACGCGACATCAACATTGTCGCGCAATACCTGGAGACCGACAAGGAGGTCGGCTACGTCGTGCTCGATGCCGATCTGGCCGGACACGACAGCCATGAACTGCTTGCCGGCATTCGCGCCCTTGACGGCACCATCAGGGCGCGGCTCGTGTACGAGCATTAAAGCGTTTTCAAGCGAAGTGGGTACCGGTTCGCATCAAGAAAACGCGTCGGAACAAAACCAGAGCCCGATCCGGAGAAGCGCAAAGCGGGATTACAGGGATCACGCGGCGGCGGTTTCGCCTTCGACGCCGTCTTCCGAGACCGCGCGATTGCGGCCCGATCGTTTCGCCTGATAGAGCGCGCGATCACACCGCTCGATCAAGATTTCCGCGGACTCGGCCATGCGGAACCGGGCCATGCCGATTGAAACAGTAATGCTCGATATCTCCTCGCCGGTAGCGCGTCGGGTCAGGCGCGCGTCCGAAATGCGGCGGCGAATCCGCTCCGCAACATTGGCGCAGCCGTCGAGGGTGGCTCCGGGAAGCACGGCGATCAGCTCTTCGCCGCCGTAGCGCGCGGCGAGGTCGCCCTCGCGAACGCTCTCTTGCAGGACCTTGGCCACCAGCCGAAGAACCTGATCGCCGATCTGATGTCCGTAGCTGTCGTTGAACTGCTTGAAGTGATCGATGTCGATCATCAGAATGCTGAGCGGCTCGCCTGTCTCCATCGCGGCAATTTGCGCGGTACGAAGGAACGCCTCCAGGGAGCGTCGGTTGGCGAGCCCGGTCAGGGCATCGGTGTTCGAATGCAGTTCCGCCAGTCTCAGCGAGTCACGAATCTTGTCGAGTTCTTCCGATGTCTTGAGGAAATCGGTCTCCAGGCCTGAAGCCCGCGCCGTCGCGTTTGACAGTTCCGTCACGAGCTTTTCGATAATTGGCCGGGGATCGCTGACCACCTGAAATTGTGAGGAAGCTTCGCCGAGCGCCTCGATCTGCGTGCGATTGTCGGAAATTGCCGTCTTGAGGAATTCCTTGGCGCTGGCAATCACGCCCCGCAGCTGCTCGGGAAACTCCTCGGTGACGGCGCTGTCGGACCTTGGGTTGACATAAGTGACGTAGAGGTCGCGATTGATCGCGGAATCGAATTTTTGCCTGTTGGCGATCAGGATATCGATGGTCTTTCTCAGTGCCGGTGACGCGCCCATCGCATAGTCGAACCAAACGGAAAAGTTTTCCGGAATGGGCGGGACGCCGTGCAGCGACATGAATCGATTGGCCCGATCCGCGATCGTTGTCGCGTAGTCGAAATCGACCTCAGCGAGTGGGTTGCTCATCCCGGTTTGTCCGTCGTCCTTCAACAGCGGAAGCGCGTCTGCAGCCCAAATCCAAAACCAAACTTGAATCGGCGAATTGTGAAAAGAATTTGAAGGTCGACCCGCAGCGATTAGGCCTTCGGTTACCTAGAGTAAGTCCGAGTTCTAAAGGATGATTTAAACATTTCAGAGGCTTTGGCGGGTTCGCCCGCTGGTGGCGGCAGAACAGGGATTACCAGGTGGTGAAAGACCGAGAAAAAATTCGCTCGGTTCACATCAATGACGGTTAAGAACCAGCATCACGCCCCATGCGCCGTGGCTCTCGGAAGCATTAGCCTTTGGCGGCCCAGGAAGGACGCGCGCCCGACCAGGCAGGAAGCGCGTCCCATTCGGCCCATCGCATCCGGCGCTCCTCATCCCCGACCCTGACAAAGACGAAGGGCGCATCATCCCGGCCGGTTTTTGAACCAACGAACATTGCCGGAACTCCGTATGCGTCCCTGATGATTGCGGTGTTTGCCATTGCGACTTCCGCCTTCTGTTAAGCGCTCTCTTCCCGCTTGCTTGCTGCAAGCAAGAACCTCTCACACCAGCTCATCCGTCCAGACCTTGAAGCTCACCAGCGTGTTCGGCCCGAACGTCTGGGTAATTGGAACGTCTGCGGCATCGCGGCCCTGGGCGATCAGGACACGGCCGATCCGCGGGATGTTGTTGCGCGCATCGAAGGTGTACCAGTGGCCGCCGATATAGGCCTCGAACCAGCCGGCAAAATCCCCTGCGGCGTAGGGAGGCGGCATGCCGATGTCGCCGAGATAGCCGGTGCAATAGCGTGCCGGAATATTCATGCAGCGGCAGAACGTGATGGCGAGGTGCGCGTAATCGCGGCAGACGCCTTTGCTCTCGTTGAACACTTCCCATGCCGTCATGGTCGGCCGCGCATGCTCGTAACCGAACGCGATGTGATTGTGGACGAAATCGCAAATCGCCTGGACCCGCGCCCAGCCCGGCGTTGTCTTCTCAAACAGCTTCCATGCAATATCGGAAAGCCGGTCGGTTTCGCAGTAGCGGCTGCCAAGCAGATAGACGATGGCCTCCGCCGGCAGATCCTCGACGGCGTGCTGTATAGCGGCCGGCGCGATCACATCGGGCAAACCGCTGTCGCGCACCGTCCCGTCGGCTGCGAGGCGCACTCGGCCGGCAGGCGCGACGATCCGGCTGCACCAGTTGCCGAAGCCGTCGCGATAGGGGGTGATGGGCACCGAAGGACTGATGGTGAGATAATCAGGCACCAGGATATCGGAGGCGCGCGTGAAATGCGTACCTACCACCGCGATCAAGGGTGTCGGCTGCGGAAAGTCGTAGATCATCTCGAAGCCGACGCGAATTTTCATCCGAACACACGATTCCAATCGTTTGCAGTATTCAAAAATGGCGCGCCGCCTTGGTGCGGCTCACGAGCGGACAGTGTCGCTTGAACGCATGGCCAGCTTGCGAACCGGGTCACGCGTCCAATTCGCATGGAAATTTTTCGAAAATTGTTCCGGCGCACTGCGGAGATGGCTACGAAAGCGGCCGAATACAAGCCAGGGCGCGGGATATTCGGCCTGACGCGTCGGTTCCGTGAGAAAGCGATAGCTAATCGGGCCAAAAGAGCGCACGATCAAAACATGCACAACAAGAGAGTCGGCGCCGAGCTGTGGGCGATGGGCATCCCGGCATGACCATGCGCTCGCGTCGGGAAACCATCACCTTCAAACATCCTTTCCGGATCAAGGGTATCGATCGCCTGCTGTCCCCAGGTGCTTACGATGTCATCACGGATGAGGAGATGATCGAAGGATTGTCGTTCGCTTCATTTCGTCGTGTTGCCACCATGATCATGGTGCCGGCGGCGCCGCCGCGCAGTTCGGCGATGGAGATGGTTTCGATCGGCTCGGTTGATTTGTCCGATGCGCAGCGCATTGACGCGAGCGCGCCGAGTGACTGACAAGCCGCTCGATCTCGACAAACACCGCGGCATGGCGGCGCAGAAGGCAACCGACATCCGGCGTGTTCTGGCGGACGTCGAGAACAACGCGAGGGAGCTGCGCGATCGCCAGAGGATACTCGAAAGCCAGCTGCTGTCGGCCCCGGCTGCTTCCTGGCCGGACGCCGCCGCCAAGGCGCGCTACGTCCTGAATTTGTACGCGGAGGGTTTGGCAACGGCCGACACCCATCATCGCGATCTCGTCGCGGCCGTGCTTGCCGACTTTGTCCGGCTCTCCAACGAGAGCTGAGCGAATGGTTGTTCGCCGAACAACCGGAAACATCACCCTGCGGTCGATCGAAGATCGAACGCCAACTTGAAAGCATTTGCTCCATGCAAAATCTCTCGCCGCGCCACGTCAAAACCGAAGAGTCGCTCCGGCTCGGTGTTGTGTCGGGCTGGTACAGCACCAAAGTGAGCGGAACGTTCGTGTCGGGGCCGCACGACACCGAAGCCGATTGCCTTCACAGGATCGCAGAAATCGATCCGCCGCCGCCAAAAGCCGCAAAGGGCCCGCGCGTCGCGTAACCGGGGGCAGGTACAGAGCGCGTCTTGCACGAGCATAGACGTCGCTCCTAAGGAAGGAATATCCTCAAGGAGGCAAGTCAAATGGCTCTGACACGCGGCAACTTTGGCGGTTACGAATTTGACCGGATGGTGGTGCTGTTTTCGATGGTTGACGGTAAGACGGAGATACAATGTGCCGTCAGCACATCTGCGCTGGACGATTTGGAAAAGCCGGCGCGGACCAAGTCCGACCAGCGCGAAGCGCAATTCATGAGGTTGCGCGATCAGATAGAAGAGCGTGCCGCGCGCAAATTCCTTGCCATGGAGTTCGAAGGCACGCCTCCTGGCATCATCCTGCGCAGTCTCGACTTCCGACAATAATTCTCAAACTCGAAGCTGCGATAGTCTCAGGTGATCGAATGCACCTGCATTCCTGAAAAGGTCAATGTCTTTCCGGACCGGCGGACGCCGACCTCAACGCGGCGGACCGTCCAGGCCGCAATTGTTCGTGCAGTGCGCGATCAGCCGCCCGATGAAGTCGGCGCAGTTCAGCAACTCGGAGAGCTCGACGAACTCGTCGGGCTTGTGCGCCTGCGCGATCGAGCCCGGTCCGATGACCACGGTCGGTATTTCGGCGATGCTGACGAACAGTCCGGCTTCGGTGCCGAAGCTGACCTTGGTATGACGGTTGCGGCCGGCCAGTTGCTTGGCCAGGGTGACCAGCGAATGCCCGGGCTGCATCTCGAGCGCGGGATATTCGAGGATTTGTTCAAAATCGATCCCGCAGCCTGGATTCGATTTCCGCATCGCGGGTTCGATCTCGGCTGTTGCCCAGGCGATGATCGCATCGGTGACCTGCTTCGACTCGCTTATTCCCAATCCGCGGGCCTCGAATTCCATCACGCAACGATCCGGCACGATATTCAGCGCGGTTCCGCCCTGCACGGTGCTCGTCAGCAGCGTCGTGTGTGCGACGTCATACATCTCGTCGCGCTGGCCTTCCGTCGCAAGCCGCAACGCGCGCCGGCGGATCTCGGTAATCAACTCGGCGGCATACTCGACGGCGTTCACGCCGCTCGGCGCCAGCGAGGAGTGGCAGGCGTGGCCACGAAACGTGGCGCGTACCGCATGCTTACCCTTGTGGCCGATCGCCACCTGCATCTGCGTCGGCTCGCCGACGAAGCAACCGAGCGGCCTGACGGGCGCGCGGCTCAGTTCGCGGAGCAGCGGGCGTACGCCGACGCAGCCCACTTCCTCGTCATAGGAAATCGCAAGATGGATCGGCATCGCCAGGTCGGCGCGGCTGATTTCCGGGACCATCGCGAGGCAGACCGCAACAAAGCCCTTCATGTCAGCCGTGCCGCGGCCATAGAGCCGTCCGTCGCGCTCGACCAGTTCGAAGGGATTTCCGCTCCAGTCTTGCGCCGCGACGGGCACCACGTCGGTATGCCCCGACAGCACGATGCCGGGCCTGTCCTCGGGCCCGATCGTCGCCCACAACGATGCCTTTTGCCCGGTATCATCCAAAATCCGTCGTCCGGTGATGCCGAACGATGCGAGATATTTTTCGATGTAGGCGATCAACGGCAGGTTCGAACGATCGCTCACGGTGTCGAAAGCGATCAGGTCGGCGAGCAGCTTGCGAATTTGCCCGGCTCTATGGTTTTGCATGGTATTGATCATGACACCGACCGATCATACCGGCGAGGTGGCGTCATGGGAATATCACCTCGCCACGGTTCGAAGCGCGGGATAAAGCAGCTGTCGGTTTACAACAAGGCTTGGAAAAGCCGCTTCTTCCTGATTTCATCGAGGACTCGCGACCATCTGACGAGAGGCTTTTTTTGATGACTACACGACGCGAACACGATCTTTTGGGCGACCGGGATGTTCCAGCGGATGCTTACTATGGTGTCCACACCCTGCGTGCCGTGGAGAATTTCCCGATCACGGGAACCCCGATCTCGATCTATCCGGATCTCATCAAGGCGCTGGCTTCGATCAAGCTGGCCGCGGCGAAAAGCAACCGCGAGCTGGGGCTGCTCGATCAGACGCGGGCCGACGCCATTGTCGCCGCCGCCGAGGAGATCAAGGCCGGCCGGCTGCATGAGCAGTTCGTGGTCGATGTCATCCAGGGCGGGGCAGGCACCTCGACCAACATGAATGCCAACGAGGTCATTGCCAACCGCGCGCTGGAACTGCTCGGCCGGGCCAAGGGCGATTACAAATCGCTGCATCCCAACGAACACGTCAATATGAGCCAGAGCACCAACGACGTCTATCCGACGGCGCTCAAGCTCGCGGCCTATTCCGGAATCATGGGATTGGTCGACGCCATGGCGATGTTGCGTCAGGCGTTTGAGGCGAAGTCCGAGGAGTTCAAGGACATCATCAAGATGGGCCGGACCCAGTTGCAGGACGCCGTTCCGATGACGCTCGGACAGGAATTTTCAACCTATGCGGTGATGTTGGGGGAAGACGAACAGCGCTTGAAGGAGGCGGTGCTGCTGGTTTGCGAAATCAACATGGGCGCCACCGCGATCGGCACCGGCATCAACGCGCATCCGGACTATGCCCGCCTGGTCTGCGAACATTTGCGGGCGACGACGGGCATTCCGGTCGTAACGGCCGTGAACCTGATCGAGGCGACCCAGGATTGCGGCAGCTTCGTCCAGCTCTCCGGCGTCCTGAAGCGGGTCGCGGTCAAGCTGTCGAAGACCTGCAACGATTTACGCTTGCTGTCGTCGGGGCCTCGCGTCGGGCTGGGCGAGATCAATCTGCCACCGATGCAGGCGGGCTCCAGCATCATGCCGGGCAAGGTCAACCCGGTGATTCCCGAGGTCGTCAACCAGATCGCCTTCGAGGTGATCGGAAACGACATCACGGTCAGTTTTGCGGCCGAGGCCGGTCAATTGCAGCTCAACGCCTTCGAGCCCGTCATCGCGCACAGCCTGTTCAAGAGCGTCAACCATCTGCGGGCCGGTTGCCTGACGCTGGCCACGCGATGCGTGAGCGGCATCACCGCCAACCGCGAGCATCTGCGCCGCGGCGTCGAACGATCGATCGGGATAGTGACCGCGCTCAATCCCTTTATTGGTTACGCCAACGCGACCGAGATCGCCCAGGAGGCGCTCGTCACCAATCAAAGCGTTTACGATCTGGTGCTGGCAAGGAAGCTGCTTACCCGAGAGCAACTCGACCAGATTCTGCAGCCGGAGGTGCTGACCCAGCCACGGTCATTCGGCACCGCTCCGGCGCCTGCGGAAGCCCAGGCTCTCAGCGTGCGCCGAGATCAGACGGATTGATGGAAATCTCCGCCGGGATTGGAAATCCTTGGGCTCCGGCCTGAATCGAACCGATAGCAATCACGCCGTGAAATGCGCCGCACTAACGATCGAGCATAAGGTTTGATGGTGCGTACGGTCGCGTTACGATCGGCAAACTGGGCTTTGGCCGGGGTCGTGTCGGCGCATCCGGAGCTGACGCGTCGACCGACACATCATGCGGCGAGGACTTCCGCAACCGTATTTCAATGCGCCGCCTCTCCCGAACGTCGCCCGAGAAAGCGCCGTCAATGGCCAGGGTCTCATCGGTATTGACGAGCTGCGCGGCGGACATCGGGATGAGCTTGTATCCCCAAAGCAACGGACTCCGGCTGAGTTCGCTGACAACGGAAACGGCCCTTGCGAGGCCGAGCCCTGCATTGTCCGCCGGAGCAAGACTGCCGATGCCCGCGTAATTCCGGAGCACCGGAACCAGGTAACGATCGAGGTTCGATTGCCGGATGCCGACCGGCTGTTCATCCGTGTGGCCGACGACTTCGATAACATCGACGTCATATTTCCTGATCAGCGCGACAATTTGCTGGGGCGTCGAGGTCATCAACTTCTCGCGGAACTCGGGCGACAGCTCAGCGCTTCCGGTCTTGAAGAAGTTGCCGTCGGCTTCGCTCAATCGGATGATCGGGGGCCATTGGTGGCCTGATTGGGTGTCACCGGAAAGCCCGCGGCTGACGGCGTCTGCAATCGCTTGCGGCGGTATCGAAGGCTGGCCGGCGGCAGGCATGACTTTCTCGATGCTTCCGACAATGTCCGCGTCGCGAAGGGCTTTGTCCACGTTGATGCCCTTGGCGCTGAGTTGCTCCATATCCGTGAGCCGGTCGCGGATACTCTTTTCCGACAGCCCACCCTTCTTGAACTCGGCCATCGCATTGCGGCTTTCAACCAGCTCGCGCCAGAATTCATCCACGGCCTTTACGCCACTCGATGTCACGACCTCGGAGCGAAGCCGCTCATAAAGTTCCGGGTTCTGCTTGATGGCCATGACCAGGTTGCGGTCGGCCATGCTGCTGACGCGCTCGATGCGGATCTGCTGTTCGGCCTCCTCCCTTTTGGTCTGCTCTCTCTTGAGAAACGCGGCCATCGTGATCAGCAGGCAGAAGATCAGCAGGATCATGATCTCGGCCATCGTCAGACCGAGGACCAGCCCCTGGCGATACGACGACGATTGTCGGAAGATATGGCCGTCCATGGCGAACCTGCCTGGTTACTGGTTTGTGGTTGACCGCGACATACGGATCACGATCGCATCTTCTTGTTTGAGCATGATCTTCGCGCAAACGCTTTGCGTTTGTCAGCCGGGGGAAAATCGGTTCCCGCTGTGCCGGATCATGCTCTAGTAGCTTTCATCCCTTTCGAGGCGTGCAGGCGTGGTCTGCGGCGGCGGCGTTTCGGCGGGATCGATCGAAGGATGGGAGGCGATGCGTGCGGCTTCGGCGGCCCTGATCTCGGACAACAGGATTGACAGCGCGCTCGAAAGCGCTTGCGTCTGCTTCAGGTTGGAATTCACCGAAATCGCCTGCACCTCGGCATTCTTGCTGAACGTACTCACCACGCGCGTCAGGCCGGCAATCGCGGGGGTCAGCTTGACTTCGATGATTTGTTCCGGGGTTTGCAACGAGGCCAGCTTGGAAACGACGCTGTCGATGGATTGCACGATCGCAGCGGTACTGGTCGAGAGCCGCGCGCCGTCTTCGGCCAGTTGTTTCGCGACGGTCTCGAAGGTCGTCAAAATCGCGGCGTTCAGCTGCTCGATGGTTTCACCGGATTGCTTTGACGCGTCCTGCAGTGGCTTGTTGGCGTCCAGCGCGAACCCCTCGAGCCGACCGACAATCCGGTCCTTTGCCTCCTTCAGCACCGCGTCGATTTCCTCAACGGCGTCCGTGATCGATTGCTGGGTGGCCCGCCTGAAATAGCCGAATTCGAGAACCGTGCTTTCGAGCTCGCGCCTGACCTTTCGTGAAGCGTCGGCAAGCTCCAGCCGCGCGGCGTGTTCCACCTCGACCGGATCCCGCCGCATCTGGTTGAAGAAGATCCGCAGCGTGATGCCCGCAATCGTCGAACCAATGGCGATGCCGAAATTCTGCACGATTTGTTCGGCGGAGCCTGCCGACGAAAATTGGTAGAGCGAGACGGCGAGGCTGGTCAGCGTAAACAGAAAGCCCATGTAGTAGAGATTGTCGCCCGACTGGTCATCGCGCAGACGGA
>JBKQRS010000458.1:0-8624 GCA_052143915.1 Bradyrhizobium sp. | reverse complement strand
GTCGAGCGAGCGCTCGCCGTCGTGTCGACGGCGCGGCGGAAAATCGTCACGCAAACGCTTGATATCGCTCTATCGGGCCCGAAAACGGCGCCGCGCCGACGACGGCGCGCGGCGCTCATGGCGCGGGGCCGCGCCCCTTCTCCCCTTGCGGGAGAAGGTGTCGGCCGAAGGCCGACGGATGAGGGGTTGCGCCGCCAGGCGCGCGGTGGAGCGGCGGTATCGCGCCGACCCCTCATCCGGCGCTTCGCGCCACCTTCCCCCGCAAGGGGGGGGAAGGGGAGCCGCGTTCGACGGTTATAACTTCAACCGCACCGAAAGAGGCGTCCGCGCCAATCTTGGCAGCCTCAGGCCGCCTTGGGCAGGTGGCCCTTGGCCCTCTCGACGATCGCCGCAAACGCCGCCGGCTCGCTGATGGCGAGATCGGACAGCACCTTGCGGTCGACTTCGACGCCGGCGGCGATGAGGCCGGCGATCAGGCGCGAATAGGTGAGGCCGTGAAGGCGCGCCGCCGCGTTGATGCGCTGGATCCACAACGCGCGGAACTCGCGCTTGCGGTTCTTGCGGTCGCGATAGGCGTATTGCATCGCTTTCTCGACCGCCTGCTTGGCGACGCGGATGGTGTTCTTGCGCCGGCCGAAATAGCCGCTGGCGGCTTTGAGGATTTTCTTGTGTTTGGCGTGGGCGGTTACGCCGCGCTTGACGCGAGCCATGGTCGATCTCCGGGAATTTGAGGGGCGAGGTCCGTCAGCCGTTCGGCAGGAAGAACTTCTTGATGTTGTCGCCGTCGGTCTTGAACAGGACCGCGGTGCCGCGCTTGTTGCGGATCTGCTTGGTGGTCCGCTTGATCATGCCGTGGCGTTTGCCGGATTGCTGGAATTTCACCTTGCCGGTCGCGGTGATCTTGAAGCGCTTTTTAGCGCCCGATTTGGTCTTCAGCTTGGGCATTTGGCTCTCCTGTTCCGGCATGCACGACAGCCCCAAGCGGGGCGCGGGCCGGCTAAAATGCTCGCTAGAGCGTTGAAAATGCAGGCTTATCCTGAAAATCAGAACAACCTGCAGGGTCATCGCCACGGCAGCCCTTGATCAGCCGGGCGACGAAGGCTGGGCTTATGGCAGACGAGGGCGAAAATGGCAACCGGCAACCGGATGGAACCGGGCAGCCAGAAAGCGAAAGGCCAGGCAACTGCCTGGCCCCGCAAACCACGTGGTATTCGTCGCCCCGCTGGATCAGCGCGGCGCCAGCACCATCACCACCTGACGGCCCTCGAAGCGCGCATCCTGTTCGACCTTGGCAAGCTCGGCGACGTCGGTCTTGACCCGGTCCAAGAGCTTGGTGCCGATCTCCTGGTGCGCCATTTCGCGGCCCCGGTAGCGCAAGGTGATCTTGACCTTGTCGCCTTCCTCGAAGAACCGCTGCATCGCCCGCATCTTCACGTCGTAATCATGGTCGTCGATCATCGGCCGGAGCTTGATCTCCTTGATCTCGACGATCTTCTGTTTCTTGCGGGCTTCTGCGGCTTTCTTCTGCGCCGAATATTTGAACTTCCCGTAGTCCATGATCTTGCAGACGGGAGGGTTGGTATTGGGCGAAATCTCCACAAGGTCCATGCCGGCTTCGAGCGCCATCTTGATGGCAGCGACTGTCTCGACGGTGCCGTGGTTCGTGCCGTTCTGATCGATCAGCTGAACCTGTGCGTTGCGGATTTCATCGTTGGTGCGCGGCCCGTCTTTGGTGGCAGCGGGCGGGGCTCTGTTGGGACGGCGAATGGGTAGTTCTCCAAAATTGTGAACGAAGGTTGTAGTTTGAAGGAATAAGGCTGCGCGGGCAAGCGAACTCGCGTCGCAGCCGGCCAAAAGCATCAAATGCGAGGCATTTTGGTCACGCTGATCAACGCTTCCCGGCATGGAATGTTCAGACCAGCCCACATAGAGGGCAAGGCTTCGTTCCGCAAGCGCCACGGTGGCCCCAAACAGCGTCCGTTGACGGATCATTCCTGCTCACTCAAACAGAGCCGATCGGAGTAACCATCCATGACCAGTTCCGCTGCAGCCGGGCAGCCACCGGCTTTTATCGAGGTAGGCCAAGGGGACGCGGCGCGCCGCATCGCGGTCCGCGCCCGCTCAGGCGGCTCGCCCGGGCTGTTCTGGCTGGGCGGCTTCAAGTCGGACATGCAGGGCACCAAGGCGGTCGCGCTCGAGGCGTGGGCCGCGATGCGAAATCGCGCCTGCGTCAGGTTCGATTATTCCGGCCATGGCGAATCCGGCGGCAATTTCATCGACGGTACCATCGGACGCTGGTTGGAAGAGAGCGTCGCGGTGTTCGAACGGTTCTGCTTGGGCCCCCAGGTGGTCATCGGCTCATCGATGGGCGGCTGGATGGCGCTGCTGCTGGCGCGTGAATTGGCCAGGCGGCAGGCCACGCCTACGTCATTGGCCGGGCTGGTGCTGATCGCGCCGGCGCCCGATTTCACCGAAGAACTGATGTGGAAAGGATTTTCGCCCGAAGCCCGGCAGGAGATCGAGACCAGGGGCGTGTGGCTGCGCCCTTCCGACTATGGCGAACCCTATCCGATCACCCGTAACCTGATCGAGGAAGGCCGCAAGCATCTCCTGCTCGGCAGTGCCATCGAAGTCGGATGCCCGGTTCGGATCCTGCAAGGCGCGCAGGATCCCGACGTGCCGTGGCGGCACGCCTTCGCGCTGGCGCATCGGTTGCCGGCTGACGACGTGGTGCTGACCATGATCCAGGATGGCGATCATCGCCTATCGCGGCCGCAGGATATCGCGCGGATCATCGCGGCGGTGGCGGAGATCGGGTGAGGTTTTTCAAATCGATCATTTGGAGTGCGATGCTTTCGCGCCGCGACCGGCGCCGCTGGGTGCCTTCATGGCCAAGTCATCCAGCATCCTCGCCAACTCGTCCGCAGCCGTCTCGATCGGCGCGCCGCTTCGCTCGACGCGCGCCTGGATAAGAGCGCCCTGGATTACCGAAACGCAGAGCCCCGCGAGCCGTTCGGCGCGTGCCGCAGGAAATCCGTCCGCGATCAGTTTTGCGGTCAGGATGCCGAGCCGGGCCGCATAGGCGTCCCGGCCCGCTTGCGTCACCGCTCGATCTGCCGGCGCGAGCTCGAGCAGCACCGTCGTGATCGGGCAGCCGTCGCGAAATCCGGACTTGCGCATCCAGCCGGCGAGAAGCCGCGCGTGCGCCTTCAGGAGTTCGCCGGTCGAACCCGTCTCGCTTGCCAGCTTTGTAACCGTCTCCGTCACCCTGCGTCCGGCTTCCTCGACGGCCGCTGCCGCGATCGAGGATTTTCCCGCCGGAAAGTAGTGATAGATCGATCCCTTGGGCGCGCCGCTGCCGTCGACGATGTCATCGAGGCCGGTGCCGCCATAGCCTTGCCGGCGGAATAACGTCACCGCCGCATCGATGATCGGTTTCCGATGCCTGGGTACTGCGGGCAAGGGCATTCTCCAAGGCTGGTCCAAGGCTATATTGACCGGTCTACATCACGCCGTCAACGTCGGCGCGGTAAGGCAGAAGGAACCGCCAAATGACGGAACGCGTGACCTATCGATGTGAGGCGGGCGTCGCCCACATCACCATGGACGACGGCAAGGTGAACGTGATGTCGGCCGCAATGCTTGGCGATCTGAATGCGGCGTTGGATCGCGCGGAGCACGACAAGGCCATTGTCCTGCTGAGATCAGCACGCGAGGGAATTTTTTCGGCCGGCTTCGACCTCAAGGTTTTCGCCGCCAACGATCCGGTTCGCAGCCTGGAAATGGTGAAGGCTGGCGCCGAACTCGCGTTGCGGCTGATGTCGTATCCCTACCCCACGGTCGGCGTCATGGAAGGGCACGCATTTCCGATGGGAGCGTTTCTTCTGTTGGCGTGCGATGTCCGCATCGGCGCGCAGGGGAAATTCCGCATCGGACTGAACGAAGTGGCGATCGGCATTACCCCGCCGGGCTTTGCGATCGAACTGGCGCGCAGCCGGCTGCATCCGGCCTGGCTCAGCCGAACCGTAACGCTTGGCGAGATGTATGAGCCGGAGGACGCAGTCGTGGCGGGATTTCTCGATCGCGCGGTTCCGGCAAACGCGATCGACGGCGTGCTCGGTGAAATTCTCGTCGCGCTGAAGGGCTTGAATGCAGCGATGCACGGCGCGGCCAAGCTTCGTTTGCGCCGGCGGACGATGGCGGCGATGCGCGAGGCGATCGATCGGGAGCTGACGCTTGAGGCCTATCGGGCAAGGGCGGCCACGCTATCGGCCGTCGCGCTGCTGGCCGGCGGATGATAGATCGTCCGCGCCGTGCTGCCATTCCGCACGGACGCTGTGGTCGGGCTCTTTTCCAAGGCTGTCCGCCGCCAGCGCCGCAAACTCCTGCGGTCCCTTCAATTGCGACAACGCCCATACTGCAGCACCTCGAACCAGGGCGCTTGCGTCCGCAAGCAGACGCTCGGCCGCGACTGCCAGCGCGCGGTCGTTCGAATTGCCGATCGCGATTGAAGCGAGGTAGCCATGGAGAAGCGGTCGCGGCCGATGCGCTTGACCGGCGATTTTGCAAACAACGCACGGAATGCCGCATCGTCGAGCCGCACGAGGTCGGCAAGATCGGGCGCGCGCAATTCGTCGCGCGCCGCGAGCTTTGTTTCGCGCCCGGCTTATGCGAATTTGTTCCACGGGCAGACGGCAAGGCAGTCGTCACAGCCATAAATGCGGTTGCCGATGGCTTTGCGAAACTCCTGCGGGATTGGCCCCTTGTTTTCGATGGTGAGATAGGAAATGCAGCGCCGCGCATCGAGCTTGTAAGGTGCCGGAAACGCGGATGTGGGGCAGATGTCGAGGCAGGCCCGGCACGAGCCGCAATGATCGGGCTCAGCCTCCTCGCGCGGCAAGTCCAGTGCGGTGAAGATCGCGCCGAGAAACAGCCATGAGCCGAATTGGCGCGAGACAAGGTTGGTGTGCTTGCCCTGCCAGCCGAGCCCTGCCGCCTGCGCCAAGGGCTTTTCCATGACCGCGGCGGTGTCGACGAATACCTTGATCTCGCAGCCGGACGCAGCGACCAGCCATCGCCCCAGCGCCTTCAGCTGCTTCTTGATCAGGTCGTGATAGTCGTCGCCCTGCGCATAGACCGAGATCGCGCCGCGCGTGCGCTGAGCCAGTATCGCCAGCGGGTTTTCATCGGGCCCGTAATTGACCCCTAACATGATCACCGAGCGGACGCCCGGCCACAACACGCGTGGATCGGTGCGTCGCTCCGGATTGCAGGCCAGCCACTCCATGTCGCCATGCGCGCCGGCACCGAGAAATTCGCGGAAATGCCGGCCGGCATCCGCTATCGCATCCGGATCGGTCACGCCGATGCAGTCGAAGCCGAGCGCGCGCGCCTGATCGACCAGCTTTTCCTTGAGGTCGGCGGCAGCGAATTGGGTGGTCGCGTTCAGAAGTCGAGATCCACATAGGTCCGCGACGCCGGCACGCCCGCCAGCCATTCGCTCAACAGCGGACGGAACGAGGGGCGGGATTTCACCCGCGCATACCACGCCTTTGCCGCGTCGTCCTCGATCCATGGCACGTCGCCCAGATAATCGATCGCCGAAAGATGCGCCGCGGCGGCGAGGTCCGCATAGGTCAGCCGGTCGCCGGCCAGGAAGTTCCGCGTCCGCGCCAGCCAGCCGATATAGGCTAGATGATAGCGCACATTGGCCTTCGCCGCGCGGATCACCTCCGCCGCCGGCGGGCCGCCGCCGTCATCCTCGCTCATGAAGCGCTTGTAGATGCGCTCAGTGACCAGCGGATTGGAGGCCTCCTCGAAGAATTTTTCGTTGAACCACGCCATCAGCCGGCGCACCTCGATGCGCTCGCCCATGGTGGAGGGCAACAGCCGCCGCTCGCCCATATCGGTGCCGTAGGCTTCGTCGAGATATTCCGCGATGATGCCGGCGCCTGGAACCGGCGGCCCGCCTTCGGCGATCAATACCGGCGTCGTGCCGGCCGGATTCAATGCGAGAAACGCCTCGCGCCGTTCCCAGACCCGCTCTTCCACCAGACGCAGATCCAGACCGTTTTCGCCCAGCGCCAGGCGAATAAAGCGCGAATGCGGGCAGAATGGGTGATGAAACAGCGTGAACATGAAGCCCTTGATAGATTTCCAGTCTTAAAAAAGTTTCTCAACCTGGCAGGCTGGCGGCGGAAGTGCGCCAAACTACCGAAGCTTTTGACCGAGGCAACCTCTTGTTTTCGCGTTTTTGGCGTTGCGGCCGCGATGCGAATAAGCGAGAAGAACCCGGCTTTTTTCGGCCGATACCGATGATAACGGCTCCAATGGATCACGAGCTTGGAAAATGAGGCACTGGTGCGGCGAATTTGAAGTTCCTATCAGTATCGCCGCAACCTCATCGTAGGAATTTCAAATTCAAGAGCCGCACCAGGAAACATGAAGTTGCTAGTGCTCCTTTGATTCCGAAGTTCGCATCAGAGGTTGCCGCGATTATTTGCGAACTTCGGAATTGGAGCACTAGACCATGATGTCTGATTCGGTGAGGGCGGTTATTCTAGGTATCATCGAGGGCGTCACGGAATTTCTCCCGGTGTCCTCGACTGGCCATCTGCTGCTGGCGGAGCGGTTCTTCAATCTCGGCGATGGCAGTTTCTGGAACAGCTTCACGGTTCTGATTCAGCTCGGCGCGATCCTCGCGATCCTTGCCATCTACTTTGTCAAGCTGTCGCGGATCGCGCTTGGCATGTTCTCCAATCCCGATGACCGCCGCTTCGTCATCGGCGTGCTGGTGGCTTTTCTGCCCGCGGTCGTGATCGGCCTGATTGCCGGGAAGTACATCAAGGAAGTCCTGTTCAATCCGTGGGTGGTGTGCTTTTCGCTGATCGTCGGCGGCGCCATTCTGCTGTGGGTCGATCAGATCGATCACAAACCGCATGAGCACGATGCGACGAAATTTCCCTTGCTGACGTATCTGTGGATCGGCTTCGCACAGTGCCTGGCGATGATCCCCGGGGTTTCACGTTCCGGCGCCAGCATCGTGGCGGCGATGCTGCTGGGGGCCGACAAGCGCGCGGCGGCGGAGTTCTCGTTCTTCCTGGCGATCCCGACCATGGTCGGCGCGTTCGCCTACGATTTTTACAAGAACCGGGCCGAAATGACGGCCGACCATCTGGGCATCGTTGCGATCGGATTCGTGGTGTCGTTCATCACCGCGATCATCGTGGTGAAGACATTCCTGAGCTACGTGACCCGCCACGGCTTCACGCTGTTTGCGTGGTGGCGCGTCATCGTCGGCACGCTCGGCCTGATTGCACTGGCAATGGGGCGGTAAGGGCTCGTGTCCCGGACGCGGTGCAGCGTTCTTACGCTGCTCCGCAGAGCCCGGACCGCAACGACAATGGTCCCCGGAATGGGCCGTGGATCAGCAGCGCACCGCCATAGCGCGTCGAAGACGCGCGTAAACGCGCTTATGGCGCTGCGCAGCATCCGGGGAGCGCCAGTCGGGCGCGTATTACGCGCCGTTATGCGCGAACTGGCCGGCCTTGCGGAAGCGCCAGAGATATTGCGGCGCGATCGCCTCCAGCGAATCCGGCGCAATTGCGAGCCCCTCCAGCGTGCGCCCCTCGGCTTTCGCTGCCGCCGACACCACATTGTCGCGGCGCAAGAGCTCAACCTGGTCGGGCGTCAGTTGCAGCGGCCCCGGCGCGAACTGCAGGAACAGCGCCTGCAATTTCGCCAGCCCGAACGGCAGCGAGATCAGCATGCGACGACGCTGGATGGTCGCGAGAATGAATTCCATGATTTCGCGCATCGTCAGCACTTCCGGGCCGCCGAGCTCGTAGGTCGCGCCGGCCTTGGTCTTGCCGTCGACGGCGTCCGCAACCGCGGTCGCGACGTCGCCGACATAGACCGGCTGCAGTTTGGTCGCGCCGCCGCCGATCAGCGGCAGTACCGGCGACACCTGGGCCAAGGCCGCGAAACGGTTGGTGAACTGGTCTTCCGGCCCGAACACGACCGATGGTCGCAGGATGGTGGCGGAGGGAACGGCGGACAGCACGGTTTTTTCGCCGGCGGCCTTGGCGCGGGCGTAGTGCGATGGCGAATTCTCGTCGGCGCCGATCGCCGAAACATGCACCATCCGCGCCCCGACCGCGGCTGCCGCCTTCGCCACGGCGGCTGCGCCCTCAGCCTGCACGGCGTCGAAGGTCTGCGCCCCGCTCTCGGCGAGGATGCCGACCAGATTGATGGCGACGTGGGAATCGCGCATCGCGGCCTCGACCGAGCCCGGGTAGCGCAGATTGGCCTGCACGGCGTGGATTTGGCCGACTTTGCCCAGCGGCTGCAGGTGCCCGGCCAGTTCCGGCCGCCGCACCGCCACCCGGATGCGATAATCGCGCTTGCAGAGCGCGCGGACCACGCTTCGCCCCAGAAAGCCCGACCCTCCGAAAACCGTAACCAGGGTGTCCAGATTAGATGCCATGGGAGGTCATTTCCTGCGGGTCAAATTCGGTCGATAAGCGCGGATATTCAGCCGTTTCGCGATACGCCATCATATCCGCGCTGTACAGCCTATTTGAGCATGATCCGGAAAAGTGGGCACCGGTTTTCCCTTAGCTAAC
>JBKQRS010000457.1:0-6819 GCA_052143915.1 Bradyrhizobium sp. | reverse complement strand
CCACGTGGAGGAAAAACGCGAGTCTTATCAACGGTCGTTGAACCACCGACATAAAGATGCTTCGAAACCCGGGGCGGCCTAAGTCTCTGTATTTGAGTCGGTTTTCGAGATGTGTGAATCGGATAGCGGTCACTGGGGAGAGCGCGAAGGAAACCGTTAAAACCATTGCGCAGGAAGGCCGGGCGTTTCCGGCGTACCTGTGGTGACTAACGCGTGTGCTTTCTACACTGCGCACGCGGCCGCGGGTGCAACCGGCACCCGGCTTTCCCTGCGCCCTCTTTGATCGAGAGGGACAAGGTTGATGCAAACCTCGGGCGCTGTCGCGCCGCGGGAGTGCGGGCCTATGACTCAATCAGCGACGTCATTCCGGGGCATGCGAAGCATGAACCCGGAATCTCGAGATTCCGGGTCTGGTCCTTCGGACCATCCCGGAATGACGGTGGGAACACGCCGAGTCAAATCCCGAGCGCGTCGAGTGCGGCGGCGACGTCGGCGGAAGACCTGACGTGAACGGCCAAAAGTCCCCGGGCCCTGGCGCCTTCTATATTCTCGGCGAGATCGTCAAAGAACACGATGCGTTCGGCCGGCACCCCGATCGCTTTCACCACATGGTCATAGGCGGCCTCGTCGGGTTTCCGAAGCCCGATCGCCGAGGACAGATAGACTTCGCCGAAATGGCCAAGCAGATCGGCGTAGGCTTTGGAGAAATGCAGGACATGCGGGGCGTTGGTGTTGGAGAAGGCATAAAGCGGCAGGCGCCCCGCCGCGCGCGCCAAGAGCGGCGCAATGCCCGGCATCTCGCCCGCGAATATCGCGTTCCAGCCTTCCACGAACTGCTCGTCGGTGATGGCGATATCGAGCGAGGCGCGCAAACTGTCAAAATAGGCTGCGTCGGAGATCTTGCCGATCTCGTGATGCCGGTAGGCCTCATCGCGCACGAAGCGCTCGACGATGTCGGACGGCTCGCAGCCGGCGTAACCGGCCCAGCAGGCGATCGCCTTGCTGAAGTCGATATCGAGCACCACGCGGCCGAGGTCGAACAACAGCGCGTCGGCGGCGCCCGGAGACAGCAGGAGAGGACTCATTTGCCCTCAATACCGATACGGCTCGATGTCCAGCAGCGGGAAGGCGCTGAACACATGGGGCAGGTTGGTCGGCGCAGCCGGGTGCAGAAAAGATTTGTCGAGTTCGGCAAATCTTGTGACCCCAAGCAGGCCGAGGCAGCGGATCACTTCGTCCTCCAAGAGTTCCAGCATCCGCACGATGCCGGTTTCGCCGGCGGCCGCCAGCGCCCAGCATTGCAGGCGGCCGATGCCGACGAGGTCGGCGCCCAGGGCGATCGCCTTGACGATGTCGCTGCCGCGGCAGAACGAACCGTCCACCATGATTTTCGCTCGGCCTGCGACCGCACCGACGATTTCGGGCAGCACCTGCATGGCGCCGCGGCCATGGTCGAGCTGGCGCCCGCCGTGGTTCGACACGTAGATCCACTCGACCCCGTGATCGAGCGCGATGCCTGCGTCCTCCGCGGTGGCGATGCCCTTGAGGATCAGCGGGAACTTGTACTTGTCCTTGATCAGCTTGACGGTGCGCCACTCCAGCCCCTTCTGGAAGTCGCCGCCGGTGGCGCGCAAGCGGCTTTCGCGGACGTAACGCTTGGCGATATCGCGCTCGCGCCGGCTGTAATGCGCGGTGTCGACGGTCAGGCAGAACGCGGTATAGCCGCTGGCGATCGCGCGGCTGACGCGATCCTCGACAAAGGCATCGTCGCCGCGGACATAGAGCTGATAGATGCGCAACGCGCCGGGCGCGGCCTCGGCGACCTTCTCGAGGCCCGGCTCCGAGACCGAACTGAGCATGTGGGCGGCACCGAACCTGCCGGCGCCACGGGCGACGCTGGCCGCGGCGTCGGCGGGATCGAATATCTCGAGCGCACCGACCGGCGCCATCATCACCGGCAGGCGCAATTTGCGGCCGAACAGCTCGGCGGAGGCGTCGACCCTCGCGACATTGCGCAGCACCCGCGGCCGGAAGGCAATCTCGTCCAGCGCCATGCGGTTGCGGCGCATCGTGGTCTCGGTCTCGGCTGCGCCGATGATATAATCCCAGGCATTCTGGTTAAGGTTGGCGCGCGCCTTGCGCACGAACTCGTGAAGGTTCTGGAACTCTTCAGTGCTGGCGCCGAGTTCGCTCGTTGCGGGGATGCGGGTTGCTTCGTTCATCTTGTTCTCCCGGGAATTTCCGACCGTTCTTGCCTCAAGAGCCGTCCCGCAGATGTCAAACGAGCTGGCCGCGCGCCTTGGGCCTATTCCATATCCGATCGCGCGGGGGCAGGTAAGCCCGCCGCCCGTCGCTTCCGGAACTTCCATGTTTTCCCGAAAATTGCTAATGCTGGCGTAAATTCGGGACCATTCAAGCAAGCCTGGTTTATCAAGGGGGAGGAATTGCCATGACAAAACTGGCGGTCTGGATTGCAGCGCTCGGTATGATCGGATTGGGCGCAGACGCGGCTGCAGCGCAGAGCATGACCTTGACCAGCCCGGAAATTAGCGAGGGCGGCACCATTGCCAATGAGCAGGTGTTCAAGGGGTTTGGCTGCACCGGCAGTAACGTCTCGCCGTCCTTGAGCTGGAGCGGAGCACCCAGCGGTACCAAGAGCTTCGCCGTCAGTATCTATGATCCGGATGCGCCGACCGGCAGCGGCTGGTGGCATTGGGTTGTGTTCAATATTCCGCCGGCGACGACTTCGCTTCCAAAGGGCGCCGGCGACGTGAAGAAGAAGTTGATGCCCAAGGGCGCGATCCAGAGTCGAACCGATTTCGGCGCCGATGGGTATGGTGGCCCGTGTCCGCCGACCGGCGACAAGCCGCACCATTACCAGATTACGGTGTTTGCCGTCGACGTCGACAAGCTGCCGGATGCCAAGAACGACGCGGCATCGGCTGCGCTGGTCGGCTTCGATCTGCGCTTCCATACCTTGGCGAAGGCGACGTTGACCGGTCTCTACGGCCGCTGATCTTTCTGGCCCAGGCTCCGGTTTCGCGCCGGTTACAAATTGGACAGACAGGAGAATTCCGGTTTTGCGGGAACGCTGCAGCGCGTATATTTGCAGATGGTGGTGAGGCCGCTCCGCAAGGTTCCGCGACATTCGGCTGTTGGCTCGGCACCCGGACGAGGCGCGGCTTCGGCTGCCGGACCCTGACCTTGCAGCGGCCTCAATGATACCAGAAAGGTATTGTGGGCTATCGGCCGGAGCAATACGAGAATCTTGTTACTGGCATATCGGGCCGCCACCGACAGCGAGAAGGTTCGCCATCCATGCGCAAGAAGTCCCTGTTTCTCCTCGGCGCGGCCGCAGGCGTCTGCCTGACCCTTCTCGTCACCGGGCCCCAGGGCGCGCAACTGGTCGCGACGGCCAAAGCCACCGTCGGCACCGACACCTATACGCAACTCAATCTGTTTGGCGAGGTGTTCGAGCGCATCCGGACCGACTATGTCGAAAAGCCAGACGACGCCAAGCTGATCGAGGGCGCGATCAACGGCATGATCACCTCGCTCGATCCCCATTCGCGATACATGAACGACAGCGCCTGGCGCGAAATGCAGGAGACGACCCAGGGCGAATTCGGCGGGCTCGGTATCGAGGTCACGATGGAAGACGGCCTCATCAAGGTGGTTGCGCCGATGGATGGTACACCTGCCGCCAAGGCCGGCATCTTGTCAGGCGATCTGGTTACCCAGATCGATGACGAAGCGGTTCAGGGGCTCACCCTGGAGCAGGCCGTGAACAAGATGAAGGGGCCCGTCAATACGAAAACCCGGCTCACCATTATTCGCAAGGGCGCGGAATCCCCGATCGACGTTACGATTGTGCGTGAAATCATCCGCGTGCGCCCGGTCAGCTACCACACCGACGGCGGCAATATCGGCTATATCCGGATCAGCTCGTTCAACGAACAGACCGCCGACGAGCTGAAGAAAGCGATCGGCGATATATCGAAACAGATCCCGTCGGCGAGCCTGGCCGGTTACGTCATCGACCTTCGCAACAACCCGGGCGGACTGCTTGATCAGGCGGTTTCCGTGTCGAGCATGTTTATGGCGCACGGCGAGGTCGTCTCGACGCGGGGCCGCAGGCCGGATGAAACCCAGCGTTTTACGGCGCGGGGCGGCGATCTCACCAAAGGCAAACCGATTGTCGTTTTGATCAACGGCGGATCGGCATCCGCGTCCGAGATCGTCGCAGGCGCGCTGCACGACCACAAGCGCGCTAGCTTGATCGGCACCCGTTCGTTCGGCAAGGGCTCGGTGCAGACGATCATCCCGCTCGGCCCCGGTAACGGCGCATTGGCGCTGACAACCGCGCGCTATTTTACGCCGTCCGGCGGATCGATCCAGGCCAAGGGAATCTCGCCCGATATTGAGGTGCTGCAGGATGTGCCTGCCGAGTTGAAAGCCCGCTCGGAAACCAAGGGAGAGGCGTCGATGCGCGGACATCTCTCCGCTGAAGGCACCGAGCAGACGGGGTCGCAATCCTATGTTCCGCCCGAGGAGAAGGACGACAAGGCGCTTGCCGCCGCCTACAATCTGTTGCGCGGCGTCACCGTCAATGCGGGCGTGCCGGCGCCATCGCCAAAGGTGACGGTTCCAAACTAGAAACCAGCCTGGTGCGAGCAGGCCGATGGGGTCGGGGCGGACAACGTCTGCCTCGAAGCGCCCGGAATTCAGGCCACGGCAGCCGACCTTGCGCGGTGGGCGAACAAGATTCGCTTGGCTTCGGCGGCCGGCTTTGGCGCGCTGAACAGATATCCCTGCATTTCGGTGCAGCCAAGCGCACGCAGCAATTCCTGTTGCGGTTGCGTTTCAACGCCCTCCGCCGTCGTCGTCATGTGTCGCGCCGCGGCAATATTCACCACAGCCTGAACAATGGAGGACCCGCCCGGTTCGGCGACATCGTTGACGAAGCAGCGATCGATCTTGATTTTGTCGAAGGGGAAACGCTGCAGATAACTCAGCGAGGAATAGCCGGTGCCGAAATCGTCAAGCGCGATCCGCACCCCGATGGCACGAAGCTCGTGCAGAATCTCGAGCGCGGCGTCGTCATCGCGAATCAGCACCGCCTCGGTGATTTCCAGTTCCAGGCGGCTCGCCGGAAGGCCCGAGGCTGCGAGCGCCGCAACGATCTTCAATGCCAGCGTGCCGCTTCGGAACTGAACCGGCGAGACGTTGACTGCGAGCTTGACGTCGTCGGGCCAGGTCGTTGCCTCCGCACAGGCCGTAGCAAGTACCCATTCGCCGAGCTCGTTGATCAGACCGGTCTCTTCGGCGATTGGGATGAACTCGGCGGGCGAGATCATGCCTCGCTCGGGGTGCCGCCAGCGCACCAGCGCTTCGCAGCCGGTGATCTGGTTGCTTTGAAGACCGACGCACGGCTGGTAGTAAACCTCGAGCGCCCCGTCCGCGATCGCCTTGCGGAGATCCGTCTCGAGGATCCGGCGTGCTTTGACATGTGCGTCCATGGCCGGCTCGAAGAAGCGCCAGGTCCGTCGACCCGCTGATTTGGCGGCATACATCGCCAGATCGGCGTTTTTCAGGATTTGATCGAGGTCGGCTCCGTTCTGCGGCGCCAGGGCGATGCCGATGCTGGCGTCCGATGCAACCTGATGACCGAGACAATTGTAGGGTGCGCGAATCGCATCGAAGGCCCGCGTGACCAGGTCGACAACTTCGGCCGGGTCCTTGACCGCCGTCTGAACGACCGCGAATTCGTCGCCTCCCAGCCGCGCGACGAAGTCGGAGCCGTCGATGCACTGGCCGAGGCGCATGGCCACGGATTTCAGCAATTCGTCGCCGATCATATGTCCGAGCGAATCGTTGACGCTCTTGAATTCGTCGATGTCGATATACAGCACCGCCAGTTGTTCGCCCGGAGCGATATGATCGAGTTCGTGTTTCAACCGTTCGTGAAACAACGTGCGGTTCGGCAGGTCGGTCAGCGCATCATAATGTGCGAGATGCCTGATGCGTTCCTCGGCGCGCATGCGTTCGGTGATGTCCTCGTGGGTCGCCACCCATCCGCCATCTGCCAACGGTTCGTTTATGATCTGAATCGAACGTCCGTCCGGGGTGTCGATGACCATCGAATTTCTCTGTCCGATGTCCCGCAAAACACGCGAACAGTATTCATCGAGGTTGCCGTCAAAGGACCCGGTGGCTTTGCGGTGGGCGATAACCTCGCGGAACGTGCAGCCGGGTTTGAGCACATCCGCCGACAAACCGTACATCTCAAGGTAACGTTGATTGCAGACGACAAGCCGCTGCGAGGAATCAAACAGCAGCAGGCCTTGCGTCATGTTGTTGATCGCAGTGTCCAGACGCAGTGTTTCCATCCGGTGTTGCTGCGACAATTTGCGGATAACAAGAATCAGCATCGTCGTTATCACGAGCACGAAGAGTCCGGCCACTGCGATCAGAAATCTGGTTTGCTCGCGCCAGTCATCGAGCGCCGCCGACATGGTCGTGGTTGCAATCACAATAATTGGAAAATTGGTCAATGCACGCGCCGAAACCATCCGCTCCCGGCCGTCGACCGGGCTGATCAGGCGCGCCGAGCCATGGTCGTTGGTAAACAATTCCTGCTGACGGATCGGTCCTATCTTGAGATTCCGCCCGATTGTCTTTTCAGAATGAGGGTAACGCGCCAGCAACGTGCCGTCGCGATGGTGCAGGGAAATCGAAGCATCTTGCCCGAGCGCCACGGACGCAAAGAATTTTTCGAAGGTGGCTGGCGCAATCGCCCTGGTGATGACCCCGAGAAAC
>JBKQRS010000456.1:0-6691 GCA_052143915.1 Bradyrhizobium sp. | reverse complement strand
TCAAAACAAGAATCTAGAGCTTCGGTTCTGATTCAATCAGAACCGAAGCTCTAGAACCAGAAGGAGGACAGCTATGACCACATACGTCATGCTTGCAAACTGGACCGAGCAAGGCATCCTGAAGGCGAAGGACTCGCCACGTCGTCTGGACGCCGCGAAGAAAGCTCTCAAGGAGATGAGCGGCGAGTTCAAGTCCTTCTATCTCACCATGGGCGACTATGACATGGTCGCGATCTTCGAAGCTCCCGACGACGCTGTGGCGGCACGCTTCAGCCTGCAGCTGGGGATGCAAGGAAGCGTCCGGACGCGCACGCTGAAAGCGTTTCCCGAAGCAGCCTATCGGGAAATCATCAACTCGCTGGGCTAGAGCAGGATCCAGACCCGCAGGGCCGCGCTAAAGCATGATCCGGAAAAGTGGGTACCGGTTTTCCCTTTCATGCTTGAACAAAAAGATAGAGCAGGATGACGATTCGAAGAAAAGTCATCCTGCTCCAATCAGCTGCACTGGAGCAGTGCGGTGTGGAGGGTTGCAGATGCAATTTACCGTAGGGTTCAAGCTGAACGGAAAGACGGATCACGTCGTCGCCGACGCACAAGACGCGCTCGACGCTGCACTGAAGGTCAAGACGGAGCGTCCAGAAGCGGTCATCATGTATGTACGCCCACAGAACCGCCGCGGCGATACACGTCATCCGTCACACGCGCTCGTCGAAGATACCCGTTGATGAGACCGCAGGATGGGCTGTGCCCTTCGCGAAACCCATCATCTTCGCGATCCGTATGGATGGGTATCGCTTCGCTCCATCCATCCTGAGTGCTACGCTTGCTCTGCGAGGTCGTCGATTTGACGTCGAATAATTCCTGGGCAAGCCGAGCCTCGGTATGCAGCCGGGGGCGGTGAGCTGTGACGCGCCGGTGCAAGGCACGCGGCAAGGCACACCCGTCTTTGTACGTCACGCCCTGAAAGGAGTTTTGCAATGACCGGGAGCAGGGGGCTTGCGACGGTTACTTTCGCAGCCGTGGTAGTGGCAGGCTTTATTTTCGCTGCCTTGACGATGCTCGTGTGTTTGAGCACCCGAGCCGACGCCGCCCAATGCGGCAGCGGGCCTGCCGGTTTCGAGGCCTGGAAGAGAGAGTTTGGCGAGGAGGCAAGGGCAAAAGGCGTCAGTGCCTCGACCGTCGCAGCCTTGATGCAGGCGAATTATGCATCGGCGACCATCGCGGCCGATCGCGGCCAGCGCAGTTTCGGCCTGTCGCTTGAGGCGTTTCTCGCCAAGCGCGGCGCTTCGACCATCGTCTCGCGCGGACGTGCGCTGAAGCAATCGCAAGCCGCGCTGTTCGCATCGATCCAGCAACGCTACGGTGTCCCGCCGGGACCGCTGATCGCGATCTGGGGGATGGAAACCGGTTTCGGCAGCCAGCGCGGCAATCAGAACATGCTGTCGTCGATCGCCACACTCGCCTACGACTGCCGGCGGCCGGAATTCTTTACCGAGCAGCTCTACGCGACGCTGCACCTGATCGACCGCGGCGCGCTTTCGCCGGGCACACGCGGCTCCATGCATGGCGAGGTCGGCCAGACCCAGTTCATGCCCAAGAACATCCTGGCCTATGGCACCGGCAATCTCGACGTCGCGGCCAACGCGCTGAGTTCGACGGCGAACTTCCTGAAGGCGCATGGCTGGCGGGCCGGCGCTGGATACCAGCCCGGAGAACCCAATTTCGCGGCCATCGAGGCGTGGAATGCGGCTTCGGTTTATCAACGCGCCATCGCATTGATGGGCCGCCAGATCGACGGCGGCGAGTAGCGCGTCTGTGGCTCGCTGACGCGAGCAACGTAGCTTGTATGCGCCAGCGGGTCGGCTGTGGCGCAATGATCACACTGACATGGAAATGCGTGGTTGATGCGCTGCCTGGTCTCATGCAGCCACGGTTCGGCCCTGATTGGATCATGCCTTAGTGCTTGTCGGATTCGGTTTGGGTTGGGGGCGCAAGTTGGGGATACAAAATGTCTTCCATCTGCTGCGCCAGGACTTCGGACGTCGCCGTTAAAACAAATCGTATTCCCGACGCGTCCTCGGTTTTGGCGGCGCGTGCCTGGAACATGATTCGATCGTTTGCCATCGCTCTGGGGGCCGTGTCGCTTGCGGCCTGCGCCCAGTCCTCTGTCGTCACCAAAAATTCCGGATTTGTCGGCGGCAGCCGGCAGGCGTCGCTGGAACGCAACCGCACGGCATCCTTCACGACGAACAGGCGTGTGGCGTCCGTGAGAAAGCATACCCCGTTCGCGCGGCACAATAATGCAGCCGGGATACAGGCGGCCTCGCATGGAGTTGCCAGCTTCTACACAGAGGGAACACAGACCGCGAGCGGCGAAAAGTTCAATACGCACGAATTGACCGCCGCTCACCCGACGCTGCCGTTCGGCACGAGGTTACGTGTGACAAACCTCGCGTCCGGCCGGTCCGTGACGGTTCGGGTCAATGACCGCGGTCCGTACGTTCCGGGACGGGTTGTTGATGTCTCGTATTCGGCGGCTGATGCGCTTGGAATGGTCGGAAAGGGTATTGCAAAGGTAAAGCTTGACGTCGTGCAATAGTGGGTGGTCCTGCGTGCGCGACCCGTTGGCTGAATCAGCAGCCACATCACGATGTTCCATTTGTGGAACCGTGAAACCGCGATGCAACCAGTCATCGAGAATTCCGGTGTGCATAGCTGTTCGCGAATCTTGATGTGCCAACTCATCTCAATACGATCGTGATTGATTCCAACGCGGCGAACCCGCGTGGTGGACGACCGCAACGTCGGTCTTTTTTTGGGGGCAACGATGCGAGTTGATCGGTTCAAAATCCGAAGTCTTACGCTCATGACCAGCCTGACGCTCTGCCTGACGATGTTGCCGGCGGCGAGCCGTGCCTTCACTCAGGAGGATCAGCGGCGGCTCTGCACGAGCGATGTTTTCCGGCTCTGCTCGTCTGAAATTCCGAGCGTGGAACGGATCACGGCCTGTATGCATCGGCAACGGGCCAGCCTGAGTGAGGGGTGCCGCAGGGTTTTCGGCAGGCCGAGCGAGCGATCGGCTTCGGTGCAGTAACACGGCCCGAGTGAAGCGAAGGGGGCGGCGCATCGCGCCAGCCGATGGCAGGCTTCGCGACATGCTGGGCGTTTTGCGCTAGAGTCCGGCCCGCAGGATGAGTGCGGCGGCTGCCATGATCAGGATATCGATTTTGGCCATGTTGATCTGTTGCACCATGACCGTGGCGACTGCGGCGGACGATCTCTATCGGGCGCAGACCGTCGTCACCGGCCAGGGCGAGGCCAATCGCGTCACCGGTTTCGCCGCGTGTCTGGAAGATGTGCTCATCAAAGCGTCCGGCGCGGTGAAACTAGCCGATGATCCTCGGCTCGCAGCCTACCAGTCGCGCGCGGCAGATTTCGTAAGGGCGTACAGCTATCACGACCAGATGTCCGGCACGCCAATTCGCGACGAGCAGGGCACCCGCGACCGGCCCTACGATCTGATCGTCGACTTCGATGAAAAGAAAATCGGCGATCTTCTCAAGGCGCTCGGCGTCACACCGTGGCTGTCGCACCGTCCGGTGCTTGCGGTCTTTATCGAGATGGAACTGGGCGCAAGTCGTTACATCGTCACGGCGGATGCCGGGCTATCCGCCGTAGCACCGCGTCAATCGCTGCTGGCATCAAGCGCCCGGCGCGGGATGACCATCGTGTTGCCTGACGTTGCGGCTTTGGCGAAGTCGGGCATCGATGGTGCCGGGCTTGTGAAGATGCCGCCCTCGGCATTGGCCGCTCGCACCGCCGAGCTCGGTGGGGAAGTCCCTTTGGTCGGACGGCTCAAGTGGGACGATTCCGATCTCGCATGGGCCACCGAGTGGCAGATGGAATGGCAGGGCCGGCCGCACCGCTGGCAGGTCCGCAGGCCCACCTTCGATGACGCCTTCCGCCGCGCTATCGGCGGCGCCGCGCAAATCCTGTCGGGCAACGGCGATCCGGCGTAGCCGGTCGCGCGCATCGCCGTCGGGTTGGACCCTTAAGCATTAATGATGCGCGGAAGCCGCATTGTTGCAATGCAGCAATGTGCTATCGCAGTGCAGCAAATGGGTATAGGCTGCGTTTTCGAATCTACTAGGAGAATAACAATGAAGAAGACTTCCTTATCAATCGCAGCCGCCGGCGTGATCTCGATTGCGGGTGCGACTTCCGGCTTCGCTGCGGAGTTGCCGCGCTATGAAGCGGCGGGTTTGCCGATATCGGCGGTGCAGGTTCAAGTGCTGGGCGCCGCGAATGTCAGGGAACAGTCGCCGGTGCAAACCTCCGCGGCCTCTCCGCATCAGCTGAAAGTTCTGACGCCGCGGGCCAAAATGACGACCGCGGCGGCCGCGCCGACCCGGACCGAAACTGCTCGCTCAATTCGTTGACCGACGCATCCATCACCGTTTGAGCGCCGCTGCAGAACGCTCGCACCCCGTAGACCCACTGGCCCGGGCGAGCGTCTTGCTTCAGATTGCAAGAAGCCCGCCAGCGAGCCAGCGAGAGAGGAGCCGCATCCTCTCAGGTGCTTGCGGCGGCAAAGCCGCCGTCCGGCGAAAGCGGTCGGCTCAAGCACGAAGTCAGCAAGTTTTCCTCAGTTCGGTCCGGGCGGCCCGAGACGGGTCAGCCGCGCCAAGCGTGAAACCTGCGGCTGATCCGTCCGGCGGGCAGCCGGTCCCCCTCAGCTTGAGGGGGGTCTGCGCGCGGTTGATTGACCGCCCGGCTTCGACTTCTCCGTGAAGGAGTGGGTGCTCATTCCGGTCGTCGTGCCCGGCTTCATATGGAGATGGCTCGTTTTGATACGATGGTTCGATTTGATGCTTTTGGGTGGCGTCGCGGAACCCGTTCCGACATGGCCTTCGCCCGATGCAGCGGGGGCCGGCTGCGCCGGCTCTGTCTGCGCCGATGCGATGGCCGTGGCTCCGAACAATGCCGCGGCCACAAGGGCCGAGATTGCAAGCCTGGATCGCATGGGAATCTCCTGATCGATCACAATCGGTGATGCAGAAATCAAAACTTGCGGTCCGGATTTAGGTTCCCCGAACGCGCGTCGCGGGCTTTAACATTGCCGTGAGAGCAAGGGCGGAATACGCGCGCCCCAGGCTTTCGATTTCGCGGGTATATTCCGTCGGAACGATGAAGGAAGGACCATGAAAATCTATATGGCCGGCCCGCTATTTTCGACCGCGGAACTGGCGTTCAACAGGGAACTGGCGAGCCTGCTTCGCAAGCAAGGGCATGAGGTTTTCCTGCCGCAGGAGCACGAGCAGCGCAAAGACCTGCCGAGGGCGATCTTCGAGAGCGACGTCGGAGGTCTCGACTGGGCCGAGGCGGTGGTGGCGTGCCTGGACGGCGCGGACCCCGACAGCGGAACGTGCTGGGAGCTCGGCTACGCCTACGCCATGAAAAAACCGGCCATCGTGTACCGCACCGATTTCCGGCTGTTCGAAGGAACCGATCCCATCAATCTGATGATGACCGAAAGCGCCGATCAAGTGATCATCATGCCGACGGCGCCTGTCGCCGATCTCGCGGTCGAGATTGTAAAGCGCCTCGACGCGCTATCCGACGGGACCAGGTGAGCGGTCCAGGTTGTGCTTGCGTCAGTTTGCGGGCCGCGCGATGTGCCAGAGATTTGAGGGATCGAAGCCGTTGGCCTCGCCGGGGGCCTTGTCGTCGTGGAAGGTGTAGAGCGGGCGATAGCGGTAGGCCCACATCCTGCTGTGGTCGCTGCGGACGATCACGGTGAAATCACCCGTCGCCTTGGCGTCGGCGGAGGCGGCGAGCGGAATCCATTTCTCGGCGCATGTGCCGTCGCAGGTCGATTTATTGCCGGAGTCGTCGCGATCGAAATAATACAGCGTCATGCCCCTGGAATCGGCCAGCACGGAGCCTCGCCTGGTCTGGGAGACCTTTATCGGAACGGCCGGCGTGTCCTGCTTGGGCGGGGGTGGCGGCTCGGAGGACTCATGCCCATTCGCGACTACCTCGCTCGCCAAAAGCAGCACCGCCGCCACCATGACCAATCTGAACATCGCTATCCCCAAATAAAAGATGACAAGCGTAAAGTTAATCGCGCGTTAAGCGCCCAATGGGAGCGAGGATAGCGCCAGAAGGTTAGTTCCGCGTTTCCAACAGCGACGACGCATGGGAGCAAAGGATGGCGAACGGTATTGCCGCTTTACTCGTGCGGGCTACTCGCTACGACCGGAACAATGCGAAATAGATCACGTAAAGCCAGCCCAGAATGCCGTGGATGATCGCCCAGAGTATCGAGTGGTTGGTGGTATAGGAGATCGCGATGGCGAGGGCGGAGCCGAAGCCGACGCCGTATTTTGCGCCCTCAACCCGAACTCCATAGAAACGATTTCCGTTCATTTGACACCTGAGACCTTCGGCATTTCGTTCCGGCTGTTGCAATCTATGACAGAGCACCACCGGCGGCAAAGAACTCGCCCAGCAATCGCAATAACCGCAGGGAATGGTCGACGAAGGCACGAAACAGCCTGCGCGCGTTGAGCTGCCCGCGAGATCCGAGCGTCTCGCCAGGCGCGATGGGTGGGTGCTGTACCGGGAGGGCTCGTTGTAGCATGGAAGATTTCCTCCGCGGCCTGTCCGTGAGCGAAGCGCGCACGACACG
>JBKQRS010000455.1:0-7649 GCA_052143915.1 Bradyrhizobium sp. | reverse complement strand
TAAAACCATTGCGCGGGGAATGCCGGGTGATTCCGGTGTGACCGTGGTGACTAACGCGCGTGTTTTCTACCCACCACGCGCGGCTGCGGGCGCACCAGGCGCCCGGCATTCCCTGCGCCCTCTGTTTTCGGGGGGCAAAGATTCCCACAGCTCGGGCGCTATCCGCGTCGCGAGGCGGTGGACTCTCGCCTGCTTCGCTGTCTGGAAAATCAAATCAGGAAATTTGCGCTGCGGCACGCCCCAACAAGCCGCCTGCGGTACGCCTTTTGCGAGAAGCGGGATGGCGTGGAAAAAGGCCGCCAAAGAATTCCTTCTGTTCGGTCCGTTGGCAAAAGCCCGGCAGCCTGATTGGCAAGCCAACGCCACGGGGTAGTGGGGCCGGGTCAATCTGAAGGTGTTTCACAAGTTATGACAATTTGAATTATCTATGAGGCGACTGAAGTCAGTTATTTTCATGGATAGCCGGTAGCACGTGACCCTCACTCTCTTTTCTTCCCATCCCAAACGCGAAAATGCTGACGAGATGATGGCCATGATGAAGTTCTCCTCTCTGATCAACGAAATTCAGGACACAACGGTATCCGGGCTCACGAAAAAGCAGTTGAGAGCACTTACGCGCATCACCGATTTGTTCGTCGCCGGGTCCGCTCGCTATTCCGATCAACAGATTGAGCTGTTCGACGAGGTGTTTAAGACCCTTGTTGCCGTGATCGAGCTAAAAACCCGGGTCAAGCTCGCGCGGCATCTCGCAACCAACCCGGATGCGCCAGCGACGTTGGTTCGGGCATTTGCCTTCGATGACGCTGTCGCCGTGGCGGCTCCGGTTCTCAGTCAGTCGACGGCACTTAGCGAGTCCGATCTTGTTGCCAACGCAACCACCCAGAGCCAGGGTCATCTTCACGCCATCGCGCAACGTCGGGTCATCAGTGAAGCAATCACCGAAATACTCATCGAGCGCGGTGAGCCTGTCGTCGTTCATACCGTTGCGAAGAATGCCGGTGCCCGCATTTCGGATGGCAGCTTCCGCGAGCTGGTGGTGCGAGCCGGCGATGATGCCCAGCTGGCGCTGCATGTCGGAACGCGGCGTGACATTCCCCGGCATCACTTTTTGAAACTTCTTGAAACGGCCTCTGCTTCGGTGCGCGGCAAAATCGCCGCGGCAAATCCGCAATTTACCGATGCCGTGCAGGATGCGGTGACAGAGGTGATCGACGACATAAATCTGGAAGTCCGCAATAAGTCTCGGGATCACACCAAAGCAAAGAAAAGGGTAAAACGGCTCAAATATTGGAAGGAGCTCGGGGAAGCCAATGTTCATGCGGCCGCTCGCGCGCAGAATTTTGAACAAACGGTGATGGCTTTGTCGGTTCTCGCACGCTGTCCCATCGAGATGGTTGAGCGGGCGGTACTCAATGAGAATCCCGGCGTGGTGCAGGTCATCGCAAAAGCCGCCGGCTGCTCCTGGGCAACGGTGAGTGCTCTCCTGCTGATGACGGCGGCGGACCGCAGGATGTCCAAGACCGAGCTTGCCAAAACGCGCGAAAACTTCGAGCGGCTTGAAACCCGGACGGCAAGACGCGTGCTTGAATTCTACGAAGCGCGCCGCAACGAGCGCACCGTCGCGAGCCCGCCAATCGTTCCGGGGGCGGCCGCGAACTCGACAGCTCTGATGATGGAGTAGCAGCCGGCCGGACCAGCGGCAGCATTGCGCACCTCGAGCATGATCCGGAAAAGTGGGCACCGGTTTTCCGAACAGATCACGCTCAAACAAGAAAGATGGAGCGAGATGACGATTCAGCGAAAAGTCATCTCGCTCTAAGCCGCGCTTGCGATGCGCCAGAGCACCGACCAGGGCGGGAGACGGTCGCCGGCCTCGCCGCCCCAGATTGGCGTGCCCGGCGTTTGAGAGGCTTGGCGGGTGATGTCGGAGGACGACAGATTGACGGTGAGATCGAGCGTCGCGCCATCGCCCATGCGCCAGCTTGCCGTCATCAGGCCGCCCTCATGGGCCTTGGCGTCGCCAAAGGCCGCATTCGCGAGCCGCGGGACGATCTCGCGCTTGCGTATTGCGAGAAGCTCGGCCACCAGCGCCAGCCGTTGGCGTCCCGCCGGTTCGTTGCCCGATTGCCAATCCAGCTTTGCGGAATGAAAGGTCGACTCGTGAAGCGGATCGGGCACCTCGTCGCCGTATTTCGCATAGGCCCAGCCATATTCCCGGCGCCGGCCCCTGCGCACGGCGTCGGCGAGCTCACCCTTGAAATCGCAGAAGAATGGAAACGGTGCTTTCGAGCCCCATTCTTCGCCCATGAACAGCATCGGGATCATCGGCGCCAGCAAGGTGATGGCCAACGCCGCCTCGATCGCCTCTGCGCTTACATGCCCCTCAAGCCGGTCGCCGAGCGCGCGGTTGCCGATCTGGTCGTGGTTCTGCAGAAAATTGACGAAGGCGGGCGGCGCGAGCGCGCCGCTCGGTTCGCCGTGCAATTGCCCGCCGCGAAACGCCGAAGCCTCGCCCTGATAGACAAAGCCGGAACCGAGTGCGCGCGCCAGATCCCGCATCGGCGACTTCGTATAGTCGCCGTAATAGCCCTGTGTCTCACCGGTCAACAACACGTGCCAGGCGTGATGATAATCGTCATTCCACTGCGCACGGTATCTTCCGCGTGGCGGGTCTTGCGCGCTATCCAGCAGGCTTGCGCCGTTATCGCCGTTTTCGAGCACCAAATGGATGTGACGTCGCGTTGCCGCGGCGAGGTCGCCCACGGCCATGCTGAGGTCTTGCAGGATCGAGATTTCGCCCGGCTCGAAGATGGTATTCACCGCATCCAGCCGCAGCCCGTCGAAGCGGTATTCGCGCAGCCAGTACAGCGCATTCTCGATGGCGAAGGCGCGAACCTGCGGCACCCGGTAATCGATCACGCTGCCCCAGGGCGTCTGCGCCTCCGTGAAGAAGTTGGGTGCGTAGCGGCCGAGGTAATTTCCCTCGGGGCCGAAATGATTATAGACGACGTCGAGAAACACCATCAGCCCGCGCAGATGCGCTTCGTCGATAAGGCGCTTGAGCTCCTCGGGCCGGCCATAGGCGCTATCGGGCGCGTACCACAAGACGCCGTCATAGCCCCAGTTGCGGGAGCCTGCGAAATCCGCCAACGGCAGCAACTCAAGCGCGGTGATGCCGGCCGCCACCAGATGATCGAGCTTGTCGATCATGGCATTGTAACCGCCCTCGCTCGTGAAGGTGCCGACATGGGTCTCCAGCAGCACGGTTTCGTGCCACGGCCGCCCGCGCCAGTCCGACGCGCGCCAGCGGTAGCTCGCATGATCGATCACCTCGCTCGGGCCGAAGACGTCATCCGGCTGGAACGCCGAGGCCGGGTCGGGCACATCGATTTCGTCGTCGATCCGGAATTTGTAGCGCGCGCCGGCCTCGGTGCCGGGAATGTCGGCGGCAAACCAGCCGTCCTCGCCGCGCGTCAGCGGGAAGGGCTTATCCAAGAGGAGATCGACGCGTTTGGCCGCCGGCGCCCAAAGGCGAAATGCCGCGCCGTCCGCTGTCAGCCTCGCGCCGAATTGCCGTTCGTTCATGTCGATCCCGCAAAGGCCAGCACCGAGCGGGGAGGCGCTGTGGCCTCGCTTCCCGATGCGAAATCTGCCGCGGTCTGCTTGACGCCGGCGGTGTCCAACAGTTGCTGCCAGCTTTTGTATTCCGGCATCTTCGGCAGTTTGAAAGCGATCGCTTCGGGGGCGGCATTGAGCACGATGAAGATCGGTGGCTGGCCGGGCTCGACCGGCCCCAGCACATAAGCGAGAAACCGCCCCTCGGGAAAATTCCAGTCCTGCTCTTTCATCTCTTCGGCCGCAGGCGTCAGCCATAGCACGCCGTAGGATCCGTCTACGCGGCGTCCGTCGAGCCACCGTCGGGTGCGGATTTGCGGGAAGCGCCGGCGTATCTCGGTCATGTGGCCGACAAAATCGGTGAGATCACAGCCTTCGCGCTTGAGGCCTTCCCAGCCGACCCAGCCGGTTTCGTTGTCCTGGCAATAGGCGTTGTTGTTGCCGTTCTGGGTATTGCCGACCTCATCGCCGGCCAGAACCAGCGGCACGCCCTGTGCGAGCAACAGGCAGGCGAGCTGGTTTTTCCGCAAGCGACGGCGAAGCGCTGTGATCGCCGGGTCGTCGGTCGGGCCTTCGTGGCCGCAATTGTTGCTGTGGTTTTCGTTGGCGCCGTCGCGGTTGTCTTCGCCGTTGACCTCGTTGTGCTTGGCGTTGTAGCTGAACAAATCGGCAAGCGTGAAGCCGTCATGCACGGTGATGTGATTGATACTGGCGCGGGGCCTGCGGCCGTCATGGTTGAACAGGTCGGACGAGCCGGTCATGCGGCTGGAGACCTCGCCGATCAGGTTGCCTTCGCCGCTCCAGTAACGGCGCATCGCGCTGCGATAGCGATCATTCCACTCCGACCATTGCGAGGGAAAGCCGCCGACCTGATAGCCGCCCATGCCGAGGTCCCAAGGCTCGGCGACCAGCTTGGCCGAGGCGAGCACCGGGTCCTGACGGATCGCGGTGAGAAAGGCGGCGTTGCGGTCAAAGCCGTTCGGCCCGCGCGTCAGCGTCGTTGCAAGGTCGAACCGGAAGCCATCGACGTGACAGACCTCGACCCAGTAGCGCAGTGAGTCCATCACCATCTGCAAGACGCGCGGATGGGTGAGATTGACCGAACTGCCGCAGCCGGTGAAATCGTCATAGTATCGCGGGTTTTCCGGCTTCAGCCAGTAATAGGAGGCGTTGTCGATGCCGCGGAACGACAACGTCGGGCCCATATGGTTGCCCTCGGCGGTGTGATTGTAGACGACGTCGAGCATTACCTCGATGCCGGCGTCGTGCAGCCGCGCCACCGTGGTGCGGAAGGCATCGAGCGGGTTATCCTGCGAGTAGCGCGGCTCCGGGGCAAAAAACGAGAGGGTATTGTAGCCCCAGTAGTTCGACAGTTTCTTTTCGACCAGCGTCCGGTCGTCCACGAGACCGTGGATCGGCAGAAGCTCGATGGTGGTGACGCCAAGCCGCTTGAGATGCTCGATCATCGCGGGCGAGGACAGGCCGCCATAGGTGCCGCGCAGATTCGGCGGCACGTCCTCGCGCTTCTGCGTCAGGCCCTTGACGTGGGCCTCATAGATGATGGTGTCTTCCCAGGGGATGTTGGGGCGCATTTCACGGCGTCCCCAGTTGAAGGTCTCGTCGACCACAACGGCTTTCGGCATGCCGCGTGCGTTGTCGCGGCGGTCGAACGAGAGATCCTCGCGCGCGCTTCCGGTCCGATAGGCGAAATGGGCATCGCTCCATACCAGCCGTCCGGCCAGTCGCCTCGCATAGGGATCGAGCAAAAGCTTGTTGGCATTGAAACGGTGGCCGCGCTCGGGCTCGTAGGTTCCGTGAACGCGATAACCATAGAGCTGCCCGGGCGAAACGTCGTTCAGATAACCGTGCCAGATATCCTCGGTACGCTCGGGCAATTCGATACGCTCGAGTTCGCGGCGGCCCTGGCTGTCGAACAGGCAGAGTTCGACCTTTTGCGCATTGGCCGAGAACAGCGCGAAATTGGCACCCCGGCCGTCCCAGCTTGCACCGAGGCGAGAGGACGATCCGGCGGACAGTCGCATGCTCAGCCTTCCGGTACGAGAAAGATGGCAGCCAAAGGCGGGATGGTGAGGTTGAGCTCAGGCGAAGCGCCGTCCAGCGTCCAGACTTCACCAACGTTTCCGACATTGCTGCCGCCGTAATGGCCGGAGTCCGAATTGAGAGCTTCGCGCCATTTGCCGGCCAACGGCACAGCGATGCGATAATTGTAATATACATTCGGCGAAAAATTTGCCACGACGAGGCAGCGTGCCTGCGCGTCCCTGCCTTTGCGGATCCAGGCGAACACGTTGCCGTTGGCATCGTCGGTCACCACCCATTCGAAGCCGGATGGATCGCAATCGAGCTCGTGCAGCGCCGGCAGCGCGCGATAGAGCTTGTTCAGATCGCGGATCAGCGTGTGTATGTCGGCATGTCTCTTCTGCTCGAGCAGATGCCAGTCGAGCGAACGATCGTGATTCCATTCGCGCTCCTGGCCGTACTCGCAGCCCATGAACATCAGCTTCTTGCCGGGATGACCGAACATGAAGGAGTAGTAGGCGCGCAAATTCGCAAAGCGCTGCCAGTCGTCGCCCGGCATCCGCCCCAGGATCGAGCGCTTGCCGTGGACGACCTCATCATGCGACAGCGGCAGGATGAAATTCTCCGAGAATGCATAGTGCAGGCCGAACAGGATGTCGCCGTGATGATGTTTGCGGTGGATCGGATCCTTGCTGATGTAATTCAGCGTGTCGTGCATCCAGCCCATGTTCCATTTGTAGCCGAAACCGAGCCCGCCATATTCGACCGGCCGCGATACCTGTGGCCATGAGGTCGATTCTTCCGCAGCCGTCGTGGCGTGAGGAAAGCAGGCAAAAACCTCGGTGTTGAAGCGGCGAAGGAACTCGACGGCGTCGAGATTTTCCCGGCCGCCGAATCTATTCGGCACCCAGCCCCCGGCGGGCCGGCTGTAGTCGAGATAGAGCATCGAGGCGACAGCATCGACGCGCAGTGCGTCAATGCCGTAACGCTCCAGCCAGAACAGCGCGTTCGACACCAGGAAGTTGACGACTTCCGTGCGGCCGTAATTGTAGATCAGCGTGCCCCAGTCGAGGTGCCGACCCTGCAGCGGGTTGGCGTGTTCGTAGAGTGCGGTGCCGTCGAAATTGCCGAGGCCGTGCGGGTCGTCGGGAAAATGCCCGGGTACCCAGTCCAGCATCACGCCCAGACCTTCGCGATGGCAGGCGTCGACGAGCGCGGAAAAATCCTCCGGGCCGCCGAACCGGCTGGTGGGCGCGTACAACCCGGTCGGCTGGTAGCCCCAAGAGCCATCGAATGGATGTTCGCTGACCGGCAGAAACTCGATATGGGTAAAGCCGAGATCCCTTGCATAACGAGGGAGCTGCTCGGCGAGATCGCGATAGCTCAGCCACTCATTGTTGCCCTTGCGCCGCCATGAGCCGAGATGCACCTCGTAGATCGACATCGGGGCGCTCAGCGCGTTGACATTGGCAGGGGCAGGGGATGGCCGCGGCAGCTTGGCCTCGTCGAACACGATGGATGCCGTGCTCGGGCGCATTTCCGCGGCGAATGCCAGCGGATCGGACTTCAGCGGCAAGTGCTGGCCCTGCGCGCCGATGATATCGAATTTATACCGGTCGCCCGGCATGGCATGAGGAATGAACAGCTCCCAATAGCCGAGGCCGCGCACGCGCATCGGATGCCGCCTGGCATTCCAGAAATTGAAATCGCCGACGACGCTGACCCGTTGCGCGTTGGGAGCGAGCACGACGAAGGCCACCCCCTTGACGCCATCCAGCACCAACGGATGCGCACCGAGCTTGTCGTAAAGCCGCTGATGGGTGCCTTCGCCCAGAAGATACAGGTCGAAATCCGTCAGCACCGGGGGAAAGCGGTAGGGATCGTCGAGATCGACGACGGTCTCGCCGAAGCGGGCGCGCAGCTGGTACCACTTGGAGCCGTTCGGAAGGGGACCTGCGAATAGCCCGTCATTGTGGATGCGCGTCAGCGCCGCA
>JBKQRS010000454.1:0-19370 GCA_052143915.1 Bradyrhizobium sp. | reverse complement strand
GCAATGGTTTTACGGCTTATAGCGCGCTCTCCCCGGGGACCGGGCTTTTTTGCCCCCGTCACTTCGCGGATACCTCCGCGAAGCTTGATGCCAGCGTCGGGGCATCAGGACCACACGACTTCGCCGTCCGCGAGCGAAGCACCCTCGTCAGAAGCGCCACTTGCGTCCACCGCATCCCGCCCCGCGTTCGTGACGATCGCGAAACGCCCCTCTATCGGGACAGGATGGGTGGAAAGATGCCGGTGATTTGGGGGGCAGATCAATCGCGCGGCGCCGCGACAGATTGGCACGACGGGCAAGTCACGCGCGGCAGCGCAAACAGGAATATGAACCGCAAGCCGTCTGCGGCCGGGGCGTGAATCCGTCAATTCAGCGTGGTCGATGGATGTCCGTTTTGGTGCGCAATTCGGACTCAAGTCGGACCTCGCATTACGGCATTACGAGGCATTACGCATTACGGTGGCATTACGGTGACAGTGCACTCAATTTGAGTGAATGCACTGTCACCGTAATTACCGTAATTCAGCGTTGCTCAAGGCTGTGTCAGCCGCGGCCCGCCGCGCGGCATTCGAGGTTGTGTTTGAAAACCCCTCGGGCTGGGGCTCAAACCTTGAAGTAACCCGGCTGGCCGATGTCGGCGATCAAGTTAATCCCAGTGGGCGTCCAGCCCAACCGCTGCTGTGTCAAAGCGCTGGAGGCCGGCATGTCCAAACCGGCGAACATCGCCAGTGGCCCGTAATAATCGCCCGCCTCTTCTTTCTTGATCGAAACTACCGGCACATTCAGCGCGCGGCCGATCACTTCGATGACCTGACGCATGGGTACGCCTTCCTCGCCAACGGCGTGGTAGATCCCGTCTACCGCGCCCTTCTCCAACGCAAGCCGGTATAGGCGGGCGACATCCAGCCTGTGAGCCGCAGCCCAGCGTTCGGCGCCTTCGCCGACATACGCGGCAGCGCCTTTTTGACGCGCGAGCTCGAGCAGATAAGTGATCAACCCGGCTTTTCCGTCGGCGCCATGCACCTGCGGCAGGCGTATCGCCATCGCGCGCACACCACGCGCCGCATAGGCCAAACCGGCCTGCTCGGACACGCGCGGAACATGCGGGCTGGAATCGCGCCGCATATCTTCGGTGATCACCACACCTGGCGCGATGAGGCCCGTTCCCGAGGTGACGACGAAAGGCTTGTTCGTGCCTGCCAGCACATCGCCCATTGCTTCGATGGCGGTCTTGTCGATCGCGCCATTCTCCGCGAATTTCGAGAAATCATGGATGAAGGCCAGATGGATCACGCTGTCTGAATCCCTTGCGCCGCTCTTCAGGCTTTCGAGGTCCTGCAGCGAACCGCGATGAACTTCCGCGCCTAGTTTCTCCAGCGTCCCGACGTTCTCTTCAGAGCGCGCGAGGCCGACGACATGATGCCCGTTTGCGATTAGTTCTTTTGTAGTTTCGGTGCCGATAAATCCGGCGGCGCCGGTGACGAATACGCGCATGAGAAACATTCCCTGTTCAGAACGCCGGGATATTGGTACGTTGTTCATTCGGGTAAAGTAGTGAGATCATACAGGTATAATCGCTAACAGGATGACGGACGCGAACTCGCTTGGGACTTATCTTAAGGATCGCCGCGCTAAGCTCGATCCGACGGCATTCGGCTTTCCGCTGAAGCGGCGGCGAACGCCGGGACTTCGGCGCGAAGAAGTGGCGCAGCGCGCGAACGTGAGCGCCACCTGGTACACCTGGCTGGAGCAGGGGCGCGGCGGTGCGCCCTCCGCCGACGTGCTGGATCGCATCGCCCGCGCCATGATGCTGACCGACGTGGAGCGCGAACATCTGTTTCTGCTTGGTCTGGGCCGGCCACCCGAGGTCCGATATCACGTGCCCGAAGGTATCTCACCCCGTCTGCAACGCGTGCTCGATACGCTGGAATACAGTCCCGCTTTTGTTCGCACGGCGACATGGGATGTGATCGCGTGGAACAGGGCCGCCGCGGCGGTCCTCACTGACTACAGCACACTACTGGATGGGCAGCGCAATGTTCTGCGCATGATGTTCCGCGACAGCCGCGTGCGTGCAGCGCAGCCCAATTGGCAAAGTGTTGCGCGTTATGTGGTGGCGTCCTTTCGCGCGGATGTGGCGCGCGCCGGTGCGGCGCGCAATGTGCAATCGCTGGTCGATGAGCTCTGCGCGACAAGCCCCGAATTCGCGGCGATGTGGCGTGACAACGATGTGCAAGGGCATGGCGATGGCGTGAAAGTCCTGCACCATCCCATCGCCGGACCGCTCTCGATGGAATTTTCGGCTTTCGCCGTCGATGGCCGGCCCGACCTCAACATGGTGATCTACAATCCTGCAACGCCCGCAGATGCGGACAAGATCCGCGCGCTGCTGAAGTCTCTGCTGAAGTAGGCGCGACCCGCCGGGATGGCAGGGGATATATTGCTGATTTGGGTCAGGCGCGAAGCGGATTATTTTTGCAGCAGGGACTGGACGACCCAAATCACGTTGAAAGGCCTAAGCAAATTGGCGCGTACGCGCAGGCGATTTGCCAAAGCTTCAGGCCCGTGCACTCAATTGATACGGCTCGAAACCGATTCATGAACATATTGTCGGGCAGTGGATGATATTGAGTGCACTGTCACTGTAATTCTTATTAGCCCTCTGCCATTCCTCGAGTCGGCCTCGGGCAACTTCATGACGTATTTGGCATATCGCGAAGCGTAACTAGCGTTCGCCCGTTGGGTATTTCGATTGGTTGCTCAAATTGCCGTTGCCAGCCGCGGTCGTTCACGACATGGCGCTTCGGCATTTGTAATCCCAGAAGCTGGGCTTTCCGAGCGACTTGAGAATGCCGTCCTGCACCAACACCGTTCCGTTGCCCAATATCGACTCGATAAATCGGATCCTAAGAATCTCGTTAGTCTGCGGATTGCTCTCCTTTATCATCACAGCTTCGTGGGTCATGTTATTCGTCTTCCCCCAGTTTGGATCAGCATTGCGGACGCGGATTTTCAACTTAAACGGCGAGATGATTTCGGCGCTTTCTACGATGGTAACGCGGATAGGAAACCCTGCGCCATAATCAATTTCGCGGATTGCCTGCCCGTCGGTACCTTTGGAGAAGATTGTACGAAAGCTTTTCGGTGTTGCGGGTTTGGCGCACGAAGCGCTCCAGACGCCGGCTAAGCCAAAGCGTTCCAGAACATCCCAGGTGCTTTCGGCTGCCTGGGTGGACGCCTGCAGAAAAGTTAGCGTCGCAACGAGGGCGATTGCTGTTCTGGTCATGGGCCAAGGATACCATGATCAGCGGGATTGGGAGACTTTGCGCGACGAGCCTCCATTTCCCAACCAAAATTCGGCCGAACATCCGCACCGCGCTGGCCGGCGAATTACGAATTACGGTGACAGTGCTGTCACCGTAATTCGTCTCGTTCTCTACGGCGCAAAGGGTTGGTTCGGGCTGGGGCAGCGCCGGATGAAGTCACGACGTGCCGGTTGGGACTGCCCGTGATTGACGCTGGCCGCTATGATAGGTTCGGAATTCCGCCGCTTGTATCGTTAGCTCGCTGCGAATTCGATCGATCACCCGGTCATAATCGCGCCTCTCGTCCTGTCTGAAGAGACGCGCGGTCGGGTACCAAGGTGAATCGGCGCGGCCGAGTAGCCAGCGATAGTCCGGCCGGTATGGCAAAAGAATCCACACAGGACACCCAAGGCCACCAGCAAGGTGCGCCACACTTGTGTCAACGGTGATGACGATATCGAGACAGGAAATCAGCGCAGCTGTCTCTTCGAAGTCGGAAAGTCTCTCCGCCAAGTCAACTATATCCAGTCCACCTAAGACTTGCTTGTCCGAAGGCCGAGGATCTTTCTGCAAGCTGATGAACCGGGCATCGACATCCAAGAGGTTTGCCAGCATCTGCAATGGCAGCGACCTATTCCGATCGTTGCCGTGGCTAGGGTTGCCGGACCATACCAGCCCGACACGAAGCCTGTCGTGCGAGCCGAGCTGGCTCTCCCATTCCTTCTTTCGTGCGGGAAGCGGGACAGGCAAATAGGGTACGGTGGCCGGGATCGTATCCAGCGTGGTTTTGAACGCCCATGGCAGGCTAGACATGGAACAATGCAGATCGAAGCTTGGCAAAACTGCCGTCGATTTCGGGATGCATTCAGCGACACCCGACAGTCTCGATAAAAACTGCGATGCTGAGTCCTCTACTGCCAGTACAACTTTTGGTCCAAGCTCAGCCACCATTGGCACGTAGCGGGCAAATTGGAAGGAATCTCCAATCCCTTCATCCGCAAAGACGAGAATCGTCTTGCCCTGGAGAGAACCATTTCCCAACCACTGCGGCTGCGCGAAATTGGGGGCAGCCATGCCAAGCCCTGTCTTCCACCTGATCTCGCGGCCTGCCCAACCAGCCTCAAAATTGCCGGTGACCATATGGATCAGCGCCATGTTCCATATCGGGATCGGATCGTCCGGTGCGGCCGCGTTGGCTCTCTCGTAGCAGGCCATCGCCTCTTCAAACCGCAGGAAGTCAGCGAGCAGATCCGCCTTGTTTTTCAGAGCGACAACGTAGTCCGGACGAAGCGAGAGAGCTCGTTCGTAGCACTCCAAGGACTCGGCGTACCGGCCGAGCTTTTGTAGGACAGTTCCAAGATTGTTATGCGTGTCGACATTGGCCGGATCGAGCATCTGCGACCGCCAGCCATCAGCCGCCGCTTCTTCCAGCCGCCCCAAATTTTGAAAAACCAGTGCGCGCAAGTGAAGCAGGTCTGCCTGGTTCGGGCTTGCCTCCTCCGAGATGTTGAAACATTCGAGAGCCTCGGCGAAGCGATTCTTTCTATAGAGGATCAGTCCATTCAAATTTGCTGCGTCTGCATACTGTGGGTGCAAGTTTAGAGCCTGCCGCAAGCTCAAGAGAGCTTCATCCGGACGATCCAGATCAATCAAAATGGCGCCGAGGTTTTTCCAATGCACCGCGTTGTCGGGCTGGAGGGATGCCGCCTTATCAAAGGCCTTCAGAGCCTCTTCAAGGCGCCCCTGGCGTTGCAAAGCGGTGCCCAACGCGGACACGTATTCCACTTTGGATGTTTGTCTGATGGCGCGGACGAACCAATCTATCGCGCGATCGTTCTGGCCGGTCTGCATTGCGACAAGCCCAGCAAGATATATCGTATCGTCATGATTTGGTTCAATCGTGAGGGCCTTCTCACAGCAAGCTTGTGCATCTGCCAATCGGCCGGCCTGCATGTGAGCAAGACCGGCCGCACAGAGCGCTGCGGATGTTGCCGCGCCCGGTGAGGTCTTCTCGGATTTTCGAGCGGTCGCCCGGCGTTTACGGCGGTTCATCGGGTATTGTTAAGGCAGGGCCATGCTCAACCAGATCAGCGCGCACCCGATCAAGCACATCCGCCCAGCCTCGGGCGGCTGTCTGTCGATACAGGCGCATGGTCGGGTACCAAGGGCCGTCGTCGCGATCGAGCAGCCAGCGATAATCCGGCGTATAGGGCAACAGAGTCCAGGTCGGCCGTCCGAGCGCGCCGGCAAGGTGGACGACGCTGGTATCAACGCTGATCACAAGATCGAGGCAGCTGACGAGTGCCGCCGTCTCGGCGAAATCAGTGAGATGTGAGGTCAAGTCGACAATGCTGGTTTGCTCGAGCGCTGCCTTGTCGGCGGGCCGCGGGTCCTTCTGCAAGCTGACGAAGGTTGCATCGATATCAAGGATGCGCGAGAGCATGTGCAGCGGAATCGACCTGTTATGATCGTTCACGTGGGTCGATCGGCCCGACCAGACCAGGCCGACCCGCAAGCCCTTGCGCGGTCCGAGACGATCTTTAAGCCGGTCTTCCCAGGCCCGCACACGGCTTTCCGGAGGGGCAGGTAAATAAGGCGTCGCCGCTGGAATCGTATCAAGCCGCGTTCCAAACGCCAGCGGAAGGCTACAGACCGGGCAGTGTAAGTCGAATTCCGGCACAGATCGAACCGATTTCGGAGAGCACTCGACGACACCCGGCAGCCTCGACAGCAGAGGATGAAGCGGATCGCCGACGCGCAGAATGACGCGCGCGCCGCGCTCGGCCAGCATCGGGACGTAACGCGCGAACTGAATTGTATCGCCCAGTCCCTCGTCTTCCAGCACGAGAATGGTTTTGCCCTGGACGTCAACGTCTCCGCGCCAAACCGGCTGCGGGAATTGCGGATATGAACCGGGACGGGCCTGCATGCGCCACCGCGCCTCGCGCCCAACCCAACCGGCCCCGAAATTGCCAGTCAGTAGGTTCAGGAGAGACAGATGAAATTCCAGATCGGCATTGTTCGGATCAAGCGTCTTCGCTCGATGAAAAGTTGCAAAGGCCTCATCAAGCCGCTGAACTTGGGTGAGAGCGAACGCCTTGTTGACCAGTGCGGTCATGAAGTTCGGCCGTAACGCGATAGCCTTGTCGAACCATGGTAGCGCGTCTTCGTCCCGGGAAAGCATGTGAAGCGACGTGCCGATATTGTTGCAGGACTCCGGGTTGATCGGATTCAGCGCATGCGCCCGTTGATAGTCAGACAGAGCGTCCTCAAACCTTTTCAGGTTGAGCAGCACGAGGCCGCGTTGCTCGAGGACTACAGCTTGGTTCGGGCGTAGTACGTCGCAGAGATTGAAGTGGCAGAGGGCTTCCTCCATGCGTCCAAGGTTGAGCAAGACACAGCCGCAGCCGTGGGCCGCGTCCGCGTGGGCCGGGTCGAGCTTGAGGACATGCTGGTAGCTCATGAGGCCTTCAGCCTGCCGCTCCAGTTTCACCAACGCATTGCCGTGGTGGATCCATAACCCGATATCGTCAGGGCGGAGCTGCACTGCCCGGTCCAAGGCCTTTAAAGCCTCGTTATGCAGGCCCTGTTGCTCCAGCGCTATGCCGAGGCTACCAAGATAGTCGGTTTTGATATCCTGCTGGCTGGCGCGGGTGATCCAGTCGATCGCGTGATCGTATTGCCTGGCCTGAAGCGACAGAAGGCCCATCAAATGCAGAGTTTCCGCGTGATTGGGGTCTACCGCAAGCGCTCGCTGGCAGCAGAGCTGCGCGTCGAGAGGGCGGCCAGCCTGCATGTGAGCAAGACCGGCCGCACAGAGCGCAGCTGGAGTGGGTGCGCCGGAAGTTCTTGATATCTTCTTGGATGCTTGGGCGGCGGCCCGGCGTTCACGGCGGTTCATCGGCGCATTTCAACTGGCGCTCAACCTGTAGCTGATTCTATGAGCCCGCTGCAAGTATTGGACGCCGCCTGCCGCTTCGCGGGCGGTCGGTGACGGCGGAATTATGGTGACAGTGCACTCAATTAAATAAAATACTTGCCGCGCCCCGGCGACCTCGACCCAGTCTCACCGGCGCAAAAGCCCAATCGGGCCCAGTCAGCTCTCCCCGAACACGCGCCTGAAAATCGTATCGACGTGCTTGAAGTGATAGCCGAGGTCGAACTGCTCCTCGATCTCCTTGTCGCCGAGATATTTCTTCACCTCGGCGTCTTTCTTCAGAAGCGTCTGGAAGTCGCCTTCGCCGCGCCACACCGGCATCGCGTTGCGCTGCACGAGCTTGTAGGCGTCCTCGCGGCTACAGCCTTTCTGCGTCAGCGCGATCAACAGCCGCTGCGAGTGAACGAGGCCGCCGAGCCGGTCCAGATTCTTCTGCATGTTCGCAGGATAGATCAGCAGCTTGTCGATCAGGCCGGCGAGGCGAACAAGGGCGAAGTCGAGCGTCACGGTGGCGTCGGGCGCGATCATGCGCTCGGCCGAGGAGTGCGAAATATCGCGCTCGTGCCACAACACGACATTCTCCATCGCCGGCGTCACATAGGCGCGCACCATGCGCGCTAGACCGGTAAGATTTTCCGACAGCACCGGGTTGCGCTTGTGCGGCATCGCCGAGGAGCCCTTCTGGCCCTCGGAGAAGAACTCCTCGGCCTCCAGCACCTCGGTGCGCTGCAGGTGGCGGATTTCGGTCGCAAGGCGTTCGACCGAGGACGCGATCACGCCCAGCGTTGCAAAATACATCGCGTGGCGGTCGCGCGGGATCACTTGCGTGGAAATCGGCTCCGGCTTCAGCCCCATCGCCTTGGCGACGTGCTCCTCCACGCGCGGATCGATCTGGGCGAAGGTGCCGACCGCGCCCGAGATCGCACAGGTCGCGACCTCCTGGCGGGCGATCACCAGCCGCTCGCGGGCGCGGGTGAATTCGGCATAGGCGTAAGCGAGCTTCAGCCCGAACGTCACGGGTTCGGCATGGATGCCGTGCGAGCGGCCGATGGTCGGCGTCATCTTGTGCTCGAAAGCCCGCTTCTTCAGCGCCGCCAGCACCTTGTCGATGTCGGATATCAACAGGTCCGCCGCGCGCGTCAGCTGCACGTTGAGGCAGGTGTCGAGCACGTCGGAGGAGGTCATGCCCTGGTGCACGAAGCGCGCCTCGGGGCCGACGATTTCCGCGAGATGGGTCAGGAAGGCGATAACGTCGTGCTTGGTTTCGCGCTCGATCTCGTCGATCCGCGCCACGTCGAAAATGACGTCGCGGGCCTTGGCCCAGACCGCCTTTGCAGCTTCCTTCGGAATGACCCCCAATTCCGCCAGCGCATCAGCGGCATGCGCCTCGATCTCGAACCAGATCTTGAAGCGCGTCTGGGCCTCCCAGATGGCGGCCATTTCCGGGCGGGTATAGCGGGATATCATCGACGACTCTGTGGTTTCAGGGGGTTACGCGGCGCTTTAGCAGATACCGATCGCCGAAACCACAGGGATGGAGCGGGCAGGGATCATGCGATCGCGGGGACCCAGTGCCAGGGCAGCCTTGGTCCGAGGTCGGCGAGCCCGCACTCGGCCGCCAGGCGGACCAGTTGGGCATCCGTCCGCATGCCGGTCTTGGCCTTGACCAGATAGTGATAGTTCTGAACCGTCGGAAAATTTCCCAATGCCCCCCCGGGCACATCTCTTTGGACGGCGGTGGCCGGCTCGGTCTAACTTGGGCCGCGCCTTCATTCGAAAAATCGGCCGGCGCGTCGGGAGCCAAGGAAAATGGGAAGGCAGATGGGCACGACCAGCACGGGGATTACATCGTCCGAGACAGGTGGCCGGGAACGCGGGGTTCTGCTGCTCTGGATGATCTTCACCGGCCTCTCGATTTTCGCCGGTGTCTTGTTGTGGCGATACGGCCTCATCCGCCTGATGCTCGCGTCCGACCGCACCTATATTTCGAGCCTGATCGCCGTGCTTTATATCGTTACCTGCTGTCATTGCTTCTGGCGGACCCGGGTGATCGCGCGCGAGGGCGAAGCCGCGCGGCGCTGCGGCGCGATGCTGTCGGCGCCGGACGGCGCAACGGCGCTTGGCGCTGACGCCCGGACGCTGCCGGCAGGGTTCGTGACGGATCACATCCGCAGCCTCGTCACCAAGGCCGAAACGCAGGGTTCCGGCCGCCTCGACCAGACGCTGCTGTTGCGGACCCTGGCGGACCGGTTGCGCGGCTCCAATGCCTTTGGTGCGTTTGCTTCCGACACGCTGATGAAGCTCGGCCTGCTCGGCACCATCATCGGCTTCATCATCATGCTGGCGCCGATCGCAGGCCTTGATGCGGCCGACAAGGTGGCGATGAAATCGTCGATGGGGCTGATGAGCGACGGAATGGCGGTGGCGATGTACACGACGCTCGCGGGCCTCGTCGGCTCCATCCTGATCAGGATTCAATACTACATGCTGGATGCCGCGACCCAGCGGGTGTTCTCCGACGCCGTCACGCTGACCGAGACGCGCGTCACCCCGGCGCTGGAGCGCCGCCATGATGGATGATTTCGGCCTCTATCCGCGCGAAGAGCCGTTCGATCCCTTCAGCGTCATGCTGTTCAAGGCGCTACAGGTGGTCGCCTTCCTGTTCTTCCTGGCGCTGCTCGCGATCTCGCCGGACTCGAAGGAGGGGAAGGTCGATTCCAAGGCCGAATTCATCATCACCATGGATTGGCCCGACGACCATCCCGACGACCTCGATCTGTTCGTGCAGGACCCGATCGGCAATATCGCCTGGTACCGCCATCGCGAGGCCGGCTTCCTGACGCTTGACCGCGACGATCGCGGCGGCGCCAACGATTTCATCGTCGTCAACGGCCGGAAGATTGCGTCGCCCATCCGCGAGGAGATCGTCACCGTGCGCGGCATCGTTGCCGGCGAATATACCGTCAATGTCTCGCACTTCCAGGCCACGACCGGGCATCCGGTGGATGCGACCGTGAAGGTGCAGAAGCTCAATCCGACGGCCCAGGTGATCTTCGACGACAAGGTGACGGTCGATCACACCGGCGACGAGAAAACCGCGCTGCGGTTCTGGCTCGATGCGGAGGGCAAGGTGATCGACGTTCAGACGCGGCCGAAATCGCTGTTGGAGACGTTCCGCAACGTTCACATGAATGGTGCGGATCTCGACCCGAAAACACGTGCCAGGATGCGGTAATGATGAACAGCCTGCAATCGGTCGTAATCGCGCTCTCGACCAGCTATGCGTTGATCGGTGCGCTGTTGCTGATCGTTCTGGCCTATGCGCGCCTGCCGTGGACGGTGAAGGCTCTGGCCGTCGTCGTGATCAGCGCCTTCTACATCGTAAGCTTCAACGCCACGCGGGGATTGCTTGGCTGGGCGAGCGTCGACAGCCTGCCGCCCGCCTTCAAACTCCTGCAAGCGCGCATCGTGGATCCTCATTCGCTGGAGGGCGATCCCGGTTCGATCTATCTGTGGGTCGAGGCGCTGGACGGGGACAACCGGCCAAGCGGAATTCCCCGGGCCTATCGGCTGCCGTACAGCGAAAAGCTCGCCGAAAGCATCGACCACGCCGCCGATCAGATCGCCGCCGGACATCCACAGCAGGGCGGCCGGGCCGCCGATTTCGGCACCGGCGAAGGCGGCGTCATCGACGCCGCGCGAGAATACATCCTGCCGAAAGCGGTCATCGAGACCGCGGGCGGCGATCCCTCGTCGGGAATCTTCAATGCCGGGCCGCAGGCCGGGGATGGCCTATCGTTCACTCCGCTGCTGCCGCCGCGCATGCCGCCCAAGGACCAGCAAGAGCAATAAGTGAGGTTCCGGCGCTGGAAGGTGGAAAACCGGCCCGCCCAGGAGGCCCGCCGCACCACCAAATCACGGAATATTGACTGACAGATATTGAAATCTGTCAGTGAGATGCCCTATATTGCTATCAACGCCGATGTTGAGGCGTCACTGGCCAGCCGCACCGGCAGCAAGCCAGGCAATGCACGAGGACTTCGCCATGACGATCGAGATCTTTTACCTGACCGCACAAATCCAGCGCTGGCTCAATGCCCGCGTAGCCCGTCACCTTGCCGCGCAGGCCGAACGGCTAGCCCGCTAAGGGGGGACGACAATGACAGCCCATCAGCTTGCTTCGCGAAAGCTCGGCGCCGATGGGCCCCGGGTGTCCGGTATCGGCCTTGGCTGCATGGGGATGTCGGATGCCTACGGCCACGCCGACGAAGCCGAAAGCATCGCCACTATTCACGCCGCGCTCGACGAGGGCATCACGCTGCTCGATACCGGAGATTTCTATGGCTCCGGGCACAACGAGCTGCTGATCGCTGAAGCCCTGCGCGGCCGCCCGCGCCAGAGCGTGCAACTCAGCGTCAAGTTTGGTGCGTTCCGCGATCCCGCGGGCGGCTTTGGCCTCTATGATGCGCGACCCGGCGCGGTGAAGAACTTTCTGACCTACAGCCTTAGTCGTTTGCGTACCGACTATATCGATATCTATCGTCCGGCGCGGCTCGATCCGAACGTGCCGATCGAGGACACCGTTGGTGCCATCGCCGAGATGGTCAAGGCCGGTTACGTCAGGCATATCGGGCTATCGGAAGTGAGTGCAGACACGATCCGCCGCGCGCATGCGGTACATCCCATTTGCGATTTGCAGATCGAATATTCGCTGCTGACGCGCGGTATTGAAGCGGAGATTCTCCCCGCCTGCCGCCAACTCGGCATCGGCATCACCGCCTATGGCGTGCTGTCGCGTGGCCTGATCAGCGGCCACTGGTCGGCGGTGCCCAGCGGGCAGGGGCGCGATTTTCGCCCCATGAATCCGCGTTTCTCCGGCGACAACCTGACGCACAATCTCGGCCTGGTCGAGAAATTGCGCGACATCGCCAATCGAAAAGGCTGTTCGGTGGCGCAACTGGCCATTGCCTGGGTGCTGGCGCAGGGCGCCGATATCATTCCCCTGGTCGGCGCGCGTCGCCGCGAACGGCTTGCCGAGTCGCTTGGGGCGCTTGACGTCACCCTTTCGGACGCAGACTTGGCCGAACTCGCGCTCGCTATTCCGCGCGACGCTGCCGCGGGCGCGCGCTATGCTCCGGCACAGATGGTGATGCTCGACAGCGAGAAAGCGACGGTGCCCGCATGAACGAGACAGTGGTTTTGACGCCGGAGCGCATTCTTGAAGTGACCGAGGACGTGCTGCGCCGCTATGGGCTCGCCAAGGCGACCGTGGTGGACGTGGCCCGCGCGCTTGATGTGAGCCACGGCAGCGTCTACCGTCATTTTCCGAGCAAGGCTTCGCTGCGCGAGGCGGTGGCAAAGCGCTGGCTCGACCGCGTCAGCGCGCCGCTTGCCGAGATCGCCGAAGAGTCCGGACCAGCGCCTGCAAGGCTCGATCGCTGGCTGCGGACGCTGTTTGCGGCCAAGCAGAAGAGGTTTTGCGAAGACCCCGAGATGTTCGCGACCTACCTGACGCTCGCGCGAGAGGCTTGCAAGACGGTCAAGGCGCATAAAGAGAGCCTTACCGATCAGGTTGAGCTTATCCTGTCTGATGGCGTGAAGCAGGGCGCCTTCCAGGTCACCGACGCCAAGGCCACCGCGCTTGCGGTCTTCGACGCCACCATCCGCTTCCATCATCCCGCCCATTCCGAGGAATGGAGCGATCCGCAGCTCCCGGCTCGGATCGACGCCGTGCTGGCCCTGTTGCTTCGAGGTCTCGAAGCACCGCGCAAGCGCTAGACCAGCTTCGCCCGCAAAGCTTCCGACGTGATTGCGCGCCTCCCGCACCCTGTTGTTTGATATCCGTCAACTCTGGCCGGGCGCCGGATGATAGGGATGGTTCGCGGAGGAAAGCGTGCTGCTGGCACTTTTTGCGGATATTCACGCCAACCGGCAGGCGTTCACTGCATGCCTTGATTTTGCGCGCGCGCATGGCGCCGAGCGGATCATTCTCCTCGGCGACTATGTTGGCTATGGCGCTGATCCCGAATGGACGGTTGAGACCGTGATGGGTCTCGTCGAGAAGGGGGCGCTCGCCGTGCGTGGCAACCACGACAGCGCTGTCGGCAGCCCGTCTGAATCCATGAATGCCGAAGCCCAGGCCGCGATCGAATGGACGCGGGGCAGGCTGAGCGCACCTCAGCGGCGTTTCCTGGCGGAATTGCCCTTGACGCTGCAGGAGGATGACCGCCTCTACGTTCATTCCGAGGCCTCTAGTCCGGCAAAATGGCGTTACGTCCTGTCGACGGCGGATGCCGGGCGGAGCCTTCTGGCAACAGTCGCCCATGTCACTTTCTGCGGCCACATCCATCGGCCGGCGATTTATTCGATCTCGGTGACCGGGAAGATGACGAGCTTCGTCCCGACATCAGGCGTGACCGTGCAATTGCTCCAGGGCCGACGCTGGCTGGCGGTTGTCGGCTCGGTCGGGCAGCCCCGCGACGGCGATCCGGCGGCAGCCTTTGCCATGTTCGATACCAAATCGCGAGAAATCACCTATTGCCGTGTGCCGTATGATGTTGATACGGCCGCGAAACGAATTCGCGAAAATGGCCTGCCGATCTGGCTCGCCGACCGCCTCTCGGCCGGGAGGTAGGCGATGCCGAAGCTTTCAGTCCAGCCCGGCGCTGATATCGACGGCTTCACCGTCGGGGAGTGTGTTCATCGCGGCGGCATGGCGACGCTGTGGAGCGTGACCCGTCCCGACATATCAGCGCCCCTGTTGATGAAGATCCCAAGGGTGTCGGAGGGTGAGGATCCCGCCGCCATCGTCAGCTTCGAGATGGAGCAGATGATCCTGCCGCGGTTGTCGGGGCCGCATGTGCCGGCCTGCTACGCGACCGGCGATTTCGCGCGCCAGGCCTATGTCGTGATCGAGCCGATTCCGGGCAAGACGCTTTACAGCCGGCTTGGCGATCTGCCGCTGGCCTATGAGGAGGCGCGCGTCATCGTATGGAAAATTGCGACCGCGTTGGCCGACCTGCATCGGCAGAACGTCATCCATCACGATATCAAGCCGAGCAGCATCATGTTTCGTCCCTCCGGCGAGGCCGTGCTGATCGATTTCGGCCTGTCGCATCACAATCAATTGCCCGATCTGCTGCAGGAGGAATTCCGCTTGCCCTACGGCACCGCGCCCTACATGGCGCCGGAGCGGCTGCTTGGGGTGCGCGACGATCCCCGCAGCGATCTGTTTTCGCTCGGTGTGCTCTTGTATTTCTTTACGACCGGCGTGCGGCCGTTCGGAGAAAGCGAAACCCTCCGCGGCATGCGGCGGCGGCTGTGGCGCGATCCCTATCCTCCGCGAAAATTAAAGGCGGACTATCCGCCATGGCTGCAGGAAGTCGTGCTGCGCTGTCTCGAGATCGAGCCGGTCTGGCGTTATCCCACGGCTTCGCAGCTCGCCTTCGAGCTTGCCCATCCCGACCAGATCAAGCTGACGGCGCGGTCAGAGCGCCTCAACCGCGATCCCATCAGCACGGTCTGGCGCCGCCGCTTCAACGGCAACCCGACACAGCCGCGCGGCAAATCCGCGGTTGCCGCCCAACTCGCCTCAGGACCGATCGTGGCGATCGCGCTCGACATCACCGAGGGATCGACCGCGCTGAACGACGCGTTGCGCATCACCGCCGAACGAATCCTGAAAACGCTGCCGTCGGCGCGGCTGGCCTGCCTGAACGTGCTGAAGCTCGGCCGCGTCACGATCGACAGGACGCTCGACGAGGAGGGAAACAACAAGCACATCGACCGGCTCGTCACCCTCAAGCACTGGGCGTCGCCGCTGAAGCTCGATGAGAGCAGGTTGACCGCGCATGTCCTCGAAGCCATCGATCCGGCGGCGGCGATCCTTGAATTCGCCGAAGCCAACCATGTCGATCACCTCGTCATCGGCGCGCGGCAGAATTCGCTGGCGCGCACGCTGCTCGGCAGCGTTTCCGCCAGGGTGGCGGCCGAGGCGCCCTGTACCGTGACCGTGGTGCGGCCGCCCCGGCTGGCCTCGCTGGACAAGGAGAGCCATGACCGTTCCGATGATCGATCGATGCCGGCCTTGTAGGCCGAGTTTTAATCGCGTCAGGAGAGATCGCGGAACCCGCGGTCACATCGCAAGTTGATTTGTGCGATATTGCCGACCCGACGAACGATGCGTCGCGAGCCTGTGACGAAGGAGGGCGATGGATGAGGTCAAGACGATGCGCAAGATTGCATTATTAACCTGCCTGGCGCTCGCCATGCCGGCCCTTACGACCGCGGCGCTTGCCAGTCACAGCCACAACAGGAAGCATTGGGGTCACATCCGCGCCCCCGCGCCGGCGGCCGAAAGCCTGACCACGGTCGGAACCCCCGATTGTCATGTGCAGGGACGGTTCTCGCGGATTGCGCATCATTGTCCGCCCGATGCGATAGCAGCCGCGCCGAGGTGAGACAGAACGCTAGATCTTTGTTTTGACGCGTTTTCTTTACGCGAACCGGTGTCCACTTCGCTCGAAAACGCTCTTAGATCGCTTCGCCGCGCGCCGATGCGGCGGCGTTGCGGATCGCGGAAATATTGGCCTTGTACGCCTCCATGGTGCCGCCCTTGAATACCGCGGAGCCCGCGACAAACGCGTTGGCGCCGGCAGCCGCGAGCTGGCCGGAAACATCGGGCCCGACGCCGCCATCCACCTCAATGTCGATTGGCCGTCCCGCCGTCATCGCGCGCAAATCCTGGATCTTGCCGAGCGCGGAGGGAATAAAAGCCTGACCGCCGAAACCTGGATTGACCGACATCACCAGCACCAGGTCGATCATGTCGATGACGTATTCGATTGCGCTGATCGGCGTGCCCGGATTGAGCGACACACCGGCCTTCTTGCCTAGGCTGCGGATCGCCTGCAACGAGCGATGCAAATGCGGGCCTGCCTCGGCATGCACCGTGATGTGATCGCAGCCGGCCTTGGCGAAGGCCTCCAAATACGGATCGCATGGCGAGATCATCAGATGCGCGTCGAAGATCTTTTTGGTATGCGGGCGGATCGCCTTGATGACGTCGGGGCCATAGGAAATGTTGGGGACGAAATGCCCGTCCATCACGTCGAGATGGATCCAGTCGGCGCCCGCCGCATCGACGGCGCGAACCTCTTCACCGAGTCTGGCGAAATCGGATGCCAGGATCGACGGCGCGATGACGAGGGGGCGTGACGCAAATTGCTGGGACATGTGCGCTTTCCCGGAGCACTTTCGAAGCCTTGAACGATGGTCTCCGCGTAACACGCGCGAGGCCTGCGGGCAATGCGGGCCAATGGGGGCGGAAAAATCTGCCGCGGCGGCATCAATTGCCGGGGAACTTGGCCGTTGCGGGATATAGAGAATCCTCATTTCATTAGGTTTTTCACAATGGCACGGGGCTTGCTCGATCGATGTTGATCGAGGTGGGGGCCGCGCTTTGCGGCGCTTGTCGGAGTTCTGCCATGCTGTTTGCCCTTGGCGCCGCGTCGGCCACACTGGACGCCATTAAGTCGCTGACCTCGTCGAGTTCGTCGTCGGCGCAATCCACCGGCTTTAGCCAGGCCTCGGCGGACCTGTTCGGTCTCTCCGACGGCGCTTCGGCTGCGGGGAGTTCGGCGGCGGCTTCGGGGTCCACCGGGTTTTCACAGATATCGCCGACGACCCTGAGCGCACTGCTCGCCGCGCAAAGCCAGTCGTCAACGCCGGCATCGGCCAATCCGGGGAACGCGCTGCAAAACCTGTTCTCGCAGATCGACGCCGACGGTGACGGCACAAGCGGCACAAGCGGCACAAGCGGATCGAGCACCGATCCGCTGCTGCAGGCATTGCAGGGCGCCGCCACCACGTCGGTAACCAACAGTGACGGTTCGACCACGACGTCACAGACCCTTGCCGACGGATCAAAGGTCACGACGACAACGCCGGCACCACGCACGTCATCCAACACCGTGACTTCGTCGTATAATCTTATCGAGCAGATGATGCAGCGCGGAGCGAACGCGATTTCGTCCTCAACTCCCGCGCTTTCGGTCAACGTCTGAGACGGTCCAACGCACCATCTCCCCGCGCCGGCGCGTGACCTCGCGGTAGCCGCAAGCGCGGTCACCGACTTCTATCCAAAACAATCCCGCCACGCCGGCAGCGCGCCGGGGAAGGGCAGGGCGGTCGCAGCAAAGACGCCGCGCGCGATGGCGCGGGCCACGACATTGGCCGCGACCATGCCGAGCTCGGTGAGGCCGACCAGTGGATCGATCGGCTTTTCACCCGTCGCTGCGGCGAACACCACATCGCCGTCCATCGGCGCGTGCACCGGATAGATCGCACGCGCAAATCCCGTCTGCGCGATCATGGCGAGCCGCCTGGCCTGCGGTTTCGTCAGGTTGGCGTCGGTCACGACGACGGCCAGCGTCGTGTTCTCCGCAGCTGTTGCGGCAGGGCCGCCCTTGATGCGCATCTTCAGCATGTCCGGCGTGAATGATGGCGGCAACCCGCGCCCGCCATATTCGCCGTCGATTTCGAACGGCGCGGCCCAGAACCACGGTCCGTCGCCGACCGTCACGGTGCCCACCGCATTGACCACGGCGAGCGCCGCGACCTTGACGCCGTCTTCGGTTTTCGCCGCAGCGGAGCCCAGGCCGCCCTTTAAATTTGCCGTACTGGCGCCGAGGCCCGCACCCACGCTGCCGAGCGCGAAAGTCGTATTGGCTGCGGCAGCAGCCGTGTAGCCGAGATCGCGGTACGGCGCGAAGCGGCCCCATTTCTTGTTGCCTCCGTTCAGGAGATCGAAACAGATCGCGCCGGGCACGATCGGAATGATGGCGCCGCGCACTGCAAAACCGCGGCCCTGTTCGGCAAGCCAGGCCTGTACGCCGCCGCCGGCTTCCAGCCCGAACGCCGAGCCGCCCGCAAGCGCGATCGCGTCGATCTTTTCCACCGTATTGGCGAGGTCGAGCAGCGCGCCCTCGCGGGTACCGGGGCCGCCGCCGCGTACGTCCATGGCCGCGACCGCAGGCTGATCGAAGATCACGGCCGTGACGCCGGATGCCAGCGCGGCATCGTCGGCGTGACCGACCCGAACGCCGGCAATGTCGGTGAGGAGATTGTTCATGGTGCGGATCCGTCAGCGCCTGGTCTCATCGGCCCTCGATATTTCGTCAGGAGATACAGCAATCTTGAACAATGCATCAATTGTCGAGGGCTATTCTTAGCATTCTCGCCAGATCGGACTTGCGATACGGCTTGGCGAGCAGCAGCACGCCGGTGTCGAGGCGCCCATGATGAACGATGGCGTTCTCGGTGTATCCTGAAAAATGTCGACGATGAGCAAGTCGAAGTCGTGGGTTCCAAGCAATTGCAGACCGGCCAGGCTGTTGTCGACAGCCTCGACCGCGTGCGGGGTGCGTTCAAGCAACAGCTTGATCGTGCCCAGGACCGCTCGATCGTCATCAATGACGAGAATGCTCGCCATGATTTCCTTGATGGTTTTTCGCCGGTTCAACCCAAGGTTAGATGATTCTTAATGTGTTCCAAGGCCGGAGGTCGGGCCGATGAGGTAACCGCATGTTTACACAACGGCGGAATGATGCTGCCAAGGTGTACCTGCCAAATCCGAGTTCCATCATAGACCGGGTGGAGTGGTCCCATGAGCAGCCCGTTGCGCCGCGTTCTCGTCATTGACGACCAGCCGGACCTGCGCACGATGGTTTCCATCGTGCTCAGGATCAGTCATTTCGATGTCGTGGAGGCAGCAAGCGCCACGGCAGGGCTGAATGAGTTCGAAGGTTCCAAATTCGACCTCGCGATCGTCGATATCTTCTTGCAGGGAACCAATGGACTGGATGTCATCAGGAAGATGCGCCAACGCATTCCCGATTTTCCGATCGTTGCGATATCGGGCATGACAACGCTCGACTTTGTCGAAGCACCCGAACTGTCCAACGTGAGTTTTCTGCGAAAGCCGTTTCGTCCGGCCGAACTGGGCCGCGCGATCGAAGCGGCGACGGCGTCCCGGTCCGCGGGCGCCGGCGACGTCAGGATTGCGGGAAGCGCCGCTTCCTGAGGGCGGCTTGCCGGACCGGTCAGGGGGTGGGAACAAAATTCTTCCG
>JBKQRS010000453.1:0-9251 GCA_052143915.1 Bradyrhizobium sp. | reverse complement strand
GCACCTGACCACGGTGGAAGTTGGGGATGGTTCTCGACCTCTGTTTTTTGCCGTGTAGCGTTGCCTCGGAAGATTCCGGGACAAAGTTCGTATTGCTTTCGCTTGAAAGGATGAAAACCAGTGAGTGATGCCGATATGAAAGTCGAAGTGAACACTAATCCGCCGAACGCGAACGTCCAGGCTAGCGAAAAGCGGGCCTTTGACATGCCGCTTTTCGAACTGCCCAAGATGGCGATGCCGGGGGTCTTCCGCGGCATCGCCGAGCACAGCGTCGTGCGGGTGAAGGAAAGCTGCGAGAAGATGAAGGCCGCCTCGGGAGAAATGGCCGACGTTCTCCGAGAGACCTACTCGACCAACGCGAAGGGCGCCGCGGACTACGGGGTCAAAGTCATCGAGATCTCGAGCGTCAACACCACCTCCGCTTTCGATTTCTTTACCAACCTTATGGGCACGAAGTCGCTGTCGGAAATCATGACGCTTTCAGCCGTGCAAGCGCGCAAGAACTTCGACATCGCGTCCGCGCAGAACAAGGAACTTTGGGACCTCGCTCAGAAAGCCGCGATAGAGACTGCCGAGCCGATCAAGAAGAGTGTTGCCAGGGTCCTGCAGAACGTCACTTGAATCAAACGTACATGAGAGGCGGCCCGGATCGGTTGGAGCGAGCTCCCTCCGCGAGGGGAGGTGCAATCCAACCGACCCGCGACCTGACGCTCTGCTGCGAGCGAAAATGGGAAGGAAAAACAGGGAGGCTGAAGGTGGGTGTACTCATGATCAGATGCCCTCAAACGGGGCGCGCGATCCCGACCGGCATCAAAGCGGATCGCGAAAGCTTTCGATGCAGTGTGGTGTTCTTCGCGCGGACCCACTGCTCAATCTGTCGGGCCAATCACGACTGGTTCGCCAAGGAAGCCTGGGTTTACGAGCCGGGCGTGGATTGGGAGTCTGGCCGCGGCTCCATAATGTGACCTCCCGCAGATGATGTGTTGGCCCTGCCGCACACCAGAAACCGAGGCAGATATGGCGCTGGCCGAAATTGGGCAGCGCCCCGTCCATATCGCTTACCGCAGGGTCGTTGCGCGGATGGAGCAGATGAAAGCGAATTTCCGCGCCGTGGAGTTGTGATGCGTAGTGGTGCGTTCCCCCAAAAATATCCAGACAGCAAGAAAAGAACTCGCACCCTTGAAGACCAATCTGTCCACGGCCGACGCCATGGCTTTGTAGATCAAGTTGCGCGAGATTTCGTCGAATGAGCTTCGGGTATTCAGGCGAGATTAAGGACGCGATTTAGATCGTGCAATATCGTCGCTGACAAACGCCGTTTCAGATCAACGCACAAGGGATGCATCCGCGCACTCGCGCGCGAGCTCGGGCCAACCGGCTGAGGGCTACACTCGCAGCCTGCGATCCGTGCGAGCCGCTCAGGAGTGGCGAACACGCGTTGGCCTTTGGGCAATTCCGCCAATGGTGATCTTGACCGCTGGCAATTTTCGGCTGTGCGTTCGCGTGTCCCCCCTGCGCCTCATGCTATTTGGCCACAAAGGGATCTCGATCGCGGGGCATTTTGCGCACCGGGGCAGCCTTACCGCGAGGCTTCATTGTTTCCGGCGGAAAAATCTGATTCACTCTGTGGCGCATGATCTCGTAGCATTCGCATGCCGCTTCTTCGAGCCGCGGTCTGTCAATCTCGATCAAACCCCGCCGATCAGATCGGATAGCGCCCGATACCCGGAGCGTGCGCACAACATGCGTCACAGTCGTTCGTCGTACTCCAAGCAACTCCGAAAGCGCCTCTTGTGTCAGCGGTATTTCACTACCATCGATTCGATCGTGGATATGGAGCAACCATCGGGCCATGCGGGCCTCGACGGAGTGCAGCGCATTGCAGGCGGCCACATGCTGGAACTGCATTAGCAGCGCCCTGGCGTGGGTCTGGACCGCATGTTTGATGGCGCCGCTCTGGCCGAAGGCCGCATGAAATCGTAATGCGGAAATCCGCGAGGCGCTCCCTGTCACGCGCACGACCGCCGTAACGGGAGAGCGGGAGGGTTCCAACACTGATAGCATGCCGACGGCTCCCTCACGCCCGATGACCCCGGTTGCTACTGTTTGTCCATTCGGCATGTCGAGCATGAACGAGATCGTCCCGCTGTGGGGAAAATAGACCTGTTCAATTCGATCTCCCGATCGCAGCAGCACTGCGTCTTGTTCAAGCGATATTTTCCGGAGGTAAGGAGCGAGCAAACCAAAATCTGCTGGCGGTAGTGCAGCTAACAGTACCACCCCTGGTAGGGTGCTCCATCATGGGGAAACCCCTTCCCTCGACGGACGCGCGGCTCTCTGCAGAATATTCCTGGCACCAAGCTGCGCGGAAACCTTGAATAAGAGATCGCGCCAGAGTTTCAAACGCGCCGCGCCGCATTAAGTTCCAATGGATAGATTCCGGCGGGTTAGATGCCAGCCGCCCGTTTCCACCCGCCAGTTACCTCGGCGGCCAGGCCCCGTTGGGGCTGCCGGTCTCGGGCCGGATCGATCCTAAAGACGATGTGCAAGCGAATCGAGGCGCCATGCAGGGCGGACACAAGACGCAGCCTCAGGTTACTTCGCAACCAACCCGCTCGTGCACCAGGCCCTCTTCTCTCCGGTCAAAAAAGTCCCTTGATTGAGCGAGGCTCAACTCTCACTTCATCCGCTTGAACCGCACGTTCTTGCCGTCCGCGAGGCGGGTGGCGATGTAGCCGCCGGCGAGGCAGGCCTCGCGCTGCGGCATCTTTTCCTGCGGGCTGCGCAAGGTCTCCCACCACGAGGCGCGCTGCGCCGCGCGCGGCAGCGCGGCGTCGATGATCGCCTCGATCTGTTCGAAGCTCAGCACGAATTCGGGGAGTTTCTGCTGTTTCAGATAATCCCGCAAAGCGTCGTAATCGTTCACGTGTTTCCCCGGGCCGATGATCCGTGCATGTGAAGGCGGCCGGACCAGCAAATCAGCTGCACCTTTGATAGTTCAGGGCGCGTAGGGAAGCAAAAGCCGCAGCCATGCTCAGCGCCGTTGCCTGAACCCGTTGCCACCTTCGATGCATTGCTGCCGTCACGGCAACCAAGCGTTAACTCATTCGTGTACAAGCGCTGGCCATTTAAGCCGCCAGCAACCATTCCGGGCGCATGCCGCAGCATCGGGAGCGAGTGATGGGAATAGGACGGCGCACGGACATGGCCAGCCGGCCCTGGCGGCTATCTGCAAAGCTGCTGATCCTGTCGTCCGTGGTCACGGTTCTCGGCTTTTCCGCGATCTGCGCCAGCGTCATGCTCGACATGCGCCGCGGCGAGGAACAGCTGGCGCGCCAGACCCTCGAGAACCTCGCATCCGGCATCGATGCCGACATCGGCCGCAACGTCGAGCTTTACGACCTGTCGCTGCGCGCCGTCGCCAACAACATGGTGGAGCCGGAGATCAACCAGGTCAGCAAGCCGATCCGGCAACTGATCCTGTTCGATCACGCCGCGACCGCCAAGCATTTTGGCGCGATCCAGGTATTCAATGCCGAGGGACGGCTGACCATCGACGCCTCGACGCTGGATCCGGTGCCCGAAGATCGCAGCGATGAGGAGTACTTCAAGGTTCATCGCGACCAGCCCGACGTGGGGCTCTTCATCAGCCGCCCGATGCTGCACCGTGGTGCCTATGCCATCGTGCTCAGCCGGCGCATCACCGGCGAAGACGGACGCTTTCTCGGCGTCGTCGCCGGCTCGATCCGCTTTTCCTATTTTCACGATCTGTTCGGCCGCCTGCATCTCGGTCCCGACGACACCATCACCGTTTTTCGCCGCGACGGCACCGTGATCATGCGCACACCGTTCGACCTCGACATGATTGGCAAGAACCTCGGCTATTTGCCCGGCGTGCAGCGCGCGCTGTCCGAACCGAGCGGATCATATTCGGGGATCTCCACGGCCAATCACCTGTCGCGGCTCTACATCTGGCGCGACGGCACAAGGCCGCTGGTCGTCCTGGTTGGAAAGCCCTGGAGCGATATTCTCGGACTCTGGCGCACCGAGGCGACCCGGATCGGCGGGATCATGCTGGCGCTTATCGCGTTCGTGCTCGGCGTGACGCTGTTCCTGGCGCGCGAAATCGGCCGCCGCGCCGCCGCCGAGGACAAGCTCGAGGAGCTCGCCACGACCGACGCGCTCACCGGTTTGCGAAACCGGCGCAAGTTCGATGCCGCCCTCGATGCCGAATGGCGGCGCGCGACGCGCCTGAAGACGCCGCTCGCATTGCTGATGATCGATGCCGACCATTTCAAATCCTACAACGACACGTTCGGACATCAGGCCGGCGACGAGGTGCTGGTCGGCATCGCGATCTGTATTTCCGATTCGGTGCGGCGGGCCGGCGATTGCGCCGCGCGCTACGGCGGCGAGGAATTTGCCGTGCTGCTGCCGGGGCTCTCGCCCGAGGAGGCGCTTGGGGTGGCCGAAACGATCCGGCTGAAGGTTCAGCAATGGTCCGGCGACACGGCGATCACAACCGTCAGCATCGGCATCGCCTGCGTCATGCCCGACGCAGCCAAGGACTGGAACCTGCTCGTGAACGCCGCCGACAAGGCGCTTTACGCGGCCAAGGCGAGCGGCCGCAATTGCACCGTGCTGGCCAGCGCCTCGAAGCTGTCGCTGGTGGCGTAAAGCGCAATTCACGTCCCTTCGTCATGCCCGCGAAAGCGGGCATCCAGCACGCCGTGACGTCTCAGGTCGATTACCAACGTCGCGGAGTACTGGATCATCCGCTTTCGCGGATGATGACAGTTGTCAATGGATGCGCGGCGACACCCCTACCGTCACTTCTCCAGATACTTCTTCATCTCGGCGCGCAGGCCGTCGCGGAGGTCGGCGCGCGCCATGCCGAAGGCGATGTTGGCGCGGAGGAACCCGGCCCTGGAGCCGCAATCGTGCCGCTCGCCCCTGAACTCGACGCCGTAGAAGCTTTGTGTTTTCGCCAACCCGATCATCGCGTCGGTGAGCTGGATCTCGCCGCCGGCGCCGCGCTGCTGGGTTTGCAGGATCTTGAAGATTTCAGGCTGCAGGATGTAGCGCCCGGTGATCGACAGATTGGACGGCGCGGTGCCCTTCGGCGGCTTTTCCACCATGCCGTCGACCTCGAACATGTTGGTTTGCGCGTGGCGCTTGCCGACGCCGCAGATGCCGTATTGGTGGGTGAGGTGGTCGGGCACGGCTTCGACCGCGATCAGGTTGGACTTTTCGCCGAGTTGGCCGGCTGCCTCGATCATCTGCGCCAGACAGCCCGGCGTGTTGAGCACGAGTTCATCCGGCAGCACCACCGCGAACGGCTCGTCGCCGACGATATCGCGCGCGCACCACACCGCATGACCGAGGCCCAGCGGCGCCTGCTGCCGCGTGAAGCTCATGGCGCCGGCTTCCGGCTGATCGCGGGCCAGGAGCTCCATTTCCGCCTTCTTGCCGCGTGCGGCGAGCGTGGCGTCGAGTTCGTACATCCGGTCGAAATGATCCTCGATCGCGCCCTTGTTGCGGCCGGTCACGAAGATGAAATGTTCGATGCCGGCTTCCCTGGCCTCATCGACCACATACTGGATCAGCGGCCTGTCGACGATGGTCAGCATTTCCTTCGGCATCGCCTTGGTGGCGGGCAGGACGCGGGTGCCGAGACCGGCGACCGGAAAGACGGCTTTGCGGATTTTCATGGGGTATCGGGCTGCCTTCAGAGAACGAAAGGAAAGAGCATCTTGATCGCATGTTGGTAGCCGGTTTGCAGCCGGGAACAAAGGTGGATGTGTGATCCGCCTTCCCCTGCCCGCTTGCCTTTTTGGCGGTGAAATCCCTGGATCTTCTTGTATGAGCTGATCTTTTCGCAAGACCGCTTCCCACTTTGCGCTCACGCGGCCCGATCGGGTCCGGATCATGCTCTAACGCAAAAATCCCGCAATTGTTAAGCTATTGGAAACCGTGACCAAGCCTCTTGAAGGCAGGTTGGCCTTGCGAGTGGAACAGGATGCGGCGAACGAGACGATCGGCGATAGGGCGAACGGGCGCGGTAATCCTCGCTGCAGCGCTGGTTTGGTGCGGCGGGGCGCGCGCGCAATCCACAGGCGGCGGGCCGCTCGACTTTCTCGGCAACATTTTCAACGGCTCGTCTTCGAAAGGCGGCCAAACCCCGCCCGGCGCGCCGACACAGGCTGCGCCGGCTGCGAGCGGTGCGCCGCCGCCATGGAGCGGCGAGGACGGCGCCTCCGGCCACCCGCTGATGACCGCCAGCGCGATCCGCGAGGCGGCGGCCAATTTCGACAATTGCGTCGCGGCGATGTGGCCGGACGCCGCGCGCCGCAACATCTCGCAGGACAGCTTTCAGCGCTTTACCGCGGGCTTGACGCCCGACCTGCGCATCATGGACCTGATGGATTCGCAGCCGGAATTCACCAAGTCGATCTGGGATTATCTGGACATCCTGGTGAACGACAACCGTCTCGCCAAGGGCCGCGAGATCCTCGCCAAATACAAGCCACAGTTCGACGCGACGGAAAAAGCCTATGGCGTCGACCGCTATGTGATCACGGCGATCTGGGGCATCGAGTCGAATTACTCAACGCAGATCGGTGATCGCAGCGTCCTGCAATCCACGGCGACGCTCGCCTGCATCGGCCGCCGCCAGAAATACTTCAAGGATGAGTTCCTCTCGGCGCTGGAAATCCTGCACCACGGCGATCTGCGGCCCGAACAGATGCGGGGCTCCTGGGCCGGCGCATTCGGACCCACCCAATTCATGCCGACGGCTTTCAAGCGCTATGCGGTTGACGCCGACGGCGACGGCCGCCGCGACGTGGTCGACGATCCGGCCGACCTGATCGCCTCCACCGCCAACAATCTCAGGAAGGACGGTTGGCAGACCGGCCAGACCTGGGGCTACGAAGTCGTGGTGCCGAAGGACTTCAATTACATGCTGGCGGACCGCGCCAAAGCGATGACGATTCCACAATGGGAGCATCTCGGCCTCAAGCGCGCCAATGGTCAGCCCTTCCCGCCTTCGGCCGAGAAGGCCTATCTGCTGGCGCCCGCCGGTGCGGAGGGGCCCGGCTTTCTGATGCTGCAGAATTTCCGCGTGATCATGAAATACAATCCCGCGGAGGCCTATGCGCTGGCGATCGGCCACTTCGCCGACCGGCTGCGCGGCGGGCAGCCCTTTGTGCAACCCTGGCCGCGGCAGGAACGGGAATTATCGCGCGCCGAGCGGCTGGAGCTGCAGCAGCTTCTGGCCCAGCGCGGGTTCTATCGCGGCACCCCGGACGGCCAATTCGGCGGCGAGACCCGGGAAGCGTTGCGCGGCTTCCAGGCCTCGATCGGGGCGCCCGCGGACGGATTTGCCTCCTCGGAGGTGCTGGAGCAGCTCCGCGGGCGGTGATTCCGGGACGATCCGGCTCCCAAAGTAACCCTGTTTGCGCCCAGACAGGACCAGGCGGGAAAACCGGTTCCCAGCCCGTCTGGATCATGCTCTACGACATCTTTCGCAAGTCCCTTGACGGTGGCAGGCGATGCCGGTTGATGACGGCGAAATCTGCCCGCTTGCGGCCTGATTCAGCTATTATATCGACTGCCCGAACGAGCCATTGCGACCGAACCGCATGCCAAAGACCAAATCCTTTTTCCGGGTGTTCACCGAGACCGGCCCGCTGATCGTGGTGGCCGTCGCGGTCGCGCTGCTGGTTGGGATCGTGGGACCGGCGTCGGCTCAGTTTTTCATTTTCGGCGGTCCGCCGCGGCCGCAACCGCAATCGGCGCCTCCGGGCGCTCGTGGACCTGGCGGCTGGTTCGGTGGCGACCTGTTCGCGCCATTCCAGCAGCAGGCGCCAAAGCGGGTCGAGAATTACTCCAAGGCGCCGCCGCCGGAAAAACGCGAGACCATACCGGAACGCAACGTGCTGGTGCTCGGCGACGCCATGGCGGACTGGCTCGCCTATGGTCTCGAGGACGCCTATGTCGAGCAGCCGGATATGGGCGTGATCCGCAGACACAAGACCGTCTCCGGCCTCATCCGATATCAGCCCAAAGGCGATCCGGCGGACTGGCCCGCCGCGGCCAAGACCATTCTTTCCGCCGAGAAGCCGGACGTCATCGTCGTCATGCTCGGCCTCAATGACCGCGTCGCCATGCGTGAGCCGGCGGCCGAGAAATCCGAGGGCAAGCAGGGCGACAAGAAGATCGACAAGAAAGACGCCCGCACCAGGCCGGATGGCAAGCCCGGCGATGCCAAGTCCGGCGATGCCAAGTCCGGAGCGAAGGGCGATGACGCGGCCGACAACGCCGGGGCCAAGCCCGACGACAAGGCGATCGATGCCGAATTGTCGCCGGATGACGCCGCCGACAATGGCGAAGCTCCACCGATCATCACGCCGGAAAGGAGCACGCGTTCGCCGACCGGCCTTGTCGAATTCCGCGACGAACGATGGGTCGAGCTCTACACCAAGAAAATCGACGAGATGATCGCCGTGATGAAATCCAAGGGCGTGCCGGTGCTGTGGGTCGGCCTTCCCGCGGTGCGCGGCGCCAAGGCGACCTCGGACATGCTGTTCCTGGATTCGCTGTACCGCGAGGCTTCCGCCAAGGCCGGCATCACCTATGTCGACGTCTGGGACGGATTTGTCGACGAGGCCGGCCGCTTCCTGCAGCAGGGCCCCGACTTCGAAGGCCAGATCCGGCGCCTGCGCTCCTATGACGGCGTGTATTTCACCAAGCCCGGCGCGCGCAAGCTAGCGCATTATGTCGAGCGCGAGATCACCCGGCTGCTGGCGTCGCGTTCCGCGCCGATCGCGCTGCCCAGCGAGCCTGCAACCCCCGATGCCAATGCGCAGCCTGGCCAGCCGGCGCCGCGGCCGCTGGCAGGACCGATCCTGCCGCTGGTGGCCTCCTCCGTCGGCACCGATCAATTGCTTGGCGGCCCGGGATCGCGCCCGGCCGCGGTCGATGCGCTCGTCGCGCGAACCCTGGTCAAGGGCGAACCACTCGCACCACCCGCCGGCCGTGCCGATGATTTCACCTGGCCGCGCCGCGAGGTCGGACGCGAGCAGGCCAGGGGCGAAACGCCGGTGGCATCGGTTACGCCGGATGGAACGCCGTCGGCTGCAGCGCCTGGCGGGCCACCGAAGCCGAAGAAGCCCGCGCCGCTGCAGGTTCAACCTGGCCCGCTGCAATCTGCGCCGCCGGCGTTCCGGAATTTCTTTGGTTTTGGAAGC
>JBKQRS010000452.1:0-23461 GCA_052143915.1 Bradyrhizobium sp. | reverse complement strand
CCATCCAAGTCGGCTGTTGCCGACTTGGACAATGATATTGCCGAACTCGGGTAAACCCGAGTTCGATTGGCGCATCCCGGAATGACGAAAAGTACGTTAAGCTCCTAAACCCGCAGCAACGCCTGCCGGTCGATCTTGCCGGTACCCGTCTTCGGCAGTTCATCGAGGAATTTCACCTCGCGGGGATATTTGTACGGCAATAGTTTTGCCTTCACAAAATCCTGCAGCATTTTTGTCACTTCGCCCTCGTCGAACGCGTGGCTGTTCATCACGACGATCGCCTTCAGCGTCATCCGCCGATCCGGCAACTCGGCGGCGAACACGGCGCATTCGCGCACTTGCGGATGCTCGGCGAGGCACAGCTCGACCTCGAGCGGATAGACCCATTGGCCGGAGATCTTGATCAGGTCGTCGGCGCGGCCGCGGAAGAAATGAAATCCGTCCGCATCGCGCACGAAACGGTCGCCGGTGTAGATCCAGCCGCCCTCGCGGATGGTCTCGGCGGACTTGTCCGGCCGGTTCCAGTATAGCGGCGTGTTGGAATCGCCGCGCACCCACAGGATGCCTTCCTCGTTGTCGCCGACATCGCGGCCGTCACTGCTTTTCAAAGCGATTTCATAGCCGGGCACGCGAAGCCCGGCGGCGCCGAGTTTCTTCTTTTCCGGCCGGTTGGACAGATAGATGTGCAGCACTTCCGTGGAGCCGAGCCCCTCGATGATCTCCAGACCCGTCAGCGCCTTCCAGCCGTTGAAGACCTCGGCGGAGAGCACCTCGGCCGCGGACAGCGCCATGCGCAGCGAGGAAAAATCGGTATCGACGGCGCCCTCGGCCTTGGTCAGGGACGTGTAGAGCGTCGGCAAGCCGAAGAACACGCTGGGACGATAGCGCGCGATCGCATCGAAGATTGCCTGGGGTTTGGGCTGGCCCGGCAGCAGCAGGGTCGCAGCCCCCGCCGCGAACGGAAAGGTGATGGAATTGCCGAAACCATAGGCGAAGAACATCTTCGGCACGGAAAAACAGATGTCGTCAGGTTCGAGCTTCAGGACGTTCTGCGCGAAGGCCAAATCGCTATAGGCCATGTCATGCTGCAGATGGACGATGCCCTTGGGCCGGCCGGTCGAGCCCGACGAATACATCCAGAACGCCATCTCGTTGCGATGTGTGTCGGCCTCAGGGAGATCAGCGGCAAATCCCGGCAGCCATCGTTCCGCGACGACGATGTTCGGCACCGCCTGCTCGCTCGCAGCGCCGTTCACCACGATCAGGGTGCGCAAGGCGGTATCCGTACAGGCCGCGCTGTCGAAACGCGCGCAAAATTCGGCGTCGGCAACGGCAACGGTGGCGCCGGAATCCGACAGGTAAAACTGCAGCAGGTCGGGCGGCGTCAGCGTGTTGATCAGGAGTGGCACGAAGCCGGCGCGAACCGCGCCGAAAAACGCCGCCGGATAGGCCGGGGTGTCGTCAAGAAACATCAGGACGCGGTCGCCCCGCTTTAGCCCGAGCGAGAGAAAACCGTGGCCCCATCGCGAGGCCTCAGTGCAAAGCTCCGAATAGCTGCGCGCCCCCGCAGGTCCGGTAAGCGCCAGCCGGTCGCCCCGGCCCTTGTCGAGATTGTCGAACAGGATGCGGCTCGCGTTATAGGTTGGCGGACTAGCAAAGTCGATCTCGCGCGCGCCCGGGCTGTCGGCGGGAACCTGATCGATGATCTCAGGCGGCTTGGTCGAGGTCATGCCTTGCTCCCGCTTGCCGAAAGCCGCCGCGACGCCTCGTAGCGCGCCATGAAGGCAGGCGACATCGCGCGCAGCCGCGCATCGTCGATCCGCCCCGAGCGGGTGATGTAGCTGTAGGCAAAATCCATCAGCTCCAGCTTCATGTGCTCGGGGAATTGCGCGTACCAGTCGGCGCTGGTGCGCGCCGCCGTCACCAGCTTCTTCACGATCGGCTGGCGCTCGTTTTGGTAGCGGCCAAGGGCTGCGGCGATATCGCGCTCCGCCTCCAGCGCTTTGGTGAGCGCGATCGCATCTTCGATGGCGAGCCGTGTTCCAGATCCGATCGAGAAATGCGCCGAGTGCAGGGCGTCGCCGATCAGCACCATATTCTTGAACGACCAGCGCTCGTTCCAGATCCACGGAAAATTGCGCCAGACTGATTTGTTCGACACCAGTTCGTGGCCGTTGAGGGTGGCGGCGAACACCCGCTCGCAAATGGCCTTGGATTCGTCGATCGTCTTGTCGGCAAAGCCGTAACGCTGCCAGGTCGGCAAATCGCATTCGACCAGGAACGTGCTCATGTCAGGCGAATAGCGGTAGTGATGGGCGTTGAACGTGCCGAGGTCGGTTTTCACGAAGGTCTGCGACAGCGTCTCGAACCGTTTTGTGGTGCCATACCAGGCGAACTTGTTGGCCGAATAGGACAGCGAGGTGCCGAAATCACCCTCGAAGGCGCGGCGCACCAGCGAATTCAGGCCATCGGCCGCGACGATCAGGTCGTAGCCGGCCAGCTGGTCGAGGGACACGACCTGGGTTTCGTAGCGCGGCGTCACCCCGACCGAAGCGGCGCGCGCCTGCAGGATCCCGAGCAGCGCGAGCCGGCCGATCGAGGAAAATCCGACGCCGTCGATCTCGACGCTTTCGCCGCGCAGATTGAGCGTGATGTTCTGCCAGCTCTGCATCCTGGGCGTGATCGCATCGACCGTGTCGGGGTCGTCGGCGCGCAGGAATTCGAGCGCCTGTTCGGAGAACACCACGCCGAAGCCCCAGGTGGCGCCGGCAGCGTTCTGTTCGAACAGATCGATCTGCGCGTCCGGATGGCGCTTCTTCCAGAGATAGCTGAAGTAGAGGCCTCCAGGGCCTCCGCCGATGACGGCGATGCGCACGATGATCCTCCCAGATCGACAGTATACTGACGAATTGGGCCACTTTACCCGGCGCCGGATTTCGGCGCCACAGAAAAATCGCGGGAACTCAGAGCGTTTTCCAGCGAAGCGGGTACCGGTTCGCGCGAAGAAAACGCGTCGAGGCAAAGGGCCTGGCTCGCGCGCAGCTCATTGCACGGCGAACCGGGACAACACGCCTCGGCAACCCGGGGAGAGTGAGGCGGACTGCGCCGCCAGGCACTGCATGAGCCGACCGCCGCCGGGGGCGACGCCGGCGCAAAGCGCACGGACGTCGGCGCCGCATGCGGAGCGCAGCACGAACAGTTCTTCGCGCGGCAGCATCGGCCGAAGCACCAGCACGGGCGCAGCCGGTGCGGCGGCGGGATTGGCCGTCGCCTCGGTGGCCGGAGCCGCACCGCCGGCCGCCGGCGTCGCGGCGCCTCCGCTCACGGCAGCGACGGCCTTCTGGCAGCCTGCCGAGACTTTCGACTTGTTCTTTTCCAGGCACTGCAGTGCCGGTGCGCCGCCGGTCGGCACGCCGGCGCAGACCTTCTGATAATCGCTTCGGCAGGCGCTGCGGATCGCGGTAACTTGAGCGCTGCTCGGCTGCTTGGCTGTCGAACTCGCCGCCGCCTTCGGCGCTGCCGCCGCGGGTTCGGCGGTCGGCTTGGCTGGCGCGGCAGTAGACTCCGTCTCGGGCGTAGCTGCCGGGGCCGGTTCGGCCTTGGACTCGGCGGGAGCTTCGACGGCGCGCACCGCCGTCTGGCAGCTGGAAGAGAGGCTCGACATGTTCTTCTGCAGACATTGCAGCGCCTCGATGCCGCCCGGCGGGACGCTGGCGCAATGAGATATGTAATCAGAGTGGCATTGGGATTTGATGGCGGCGCGTTGCGCGTCGGTCGGAGCCTGCGAAAATGCCGGCGAGGTGATCATGAATATCGCGGCTGGCATTGACACGCAAAGCATTGCCGCACGTTTCGACGTGTCGATCATCTGGATCAACCCTTATGTCGTGGGCGAAAGCAGCCACGTCAATCGACGTGAAAATCCGAATGCAATGGTCGTGAAATACTGGTGGGCGGCATCATTTTCGCTTTCCGCCCCTACCGCAAGCCAATTGTATAGCCCATGGGTAGCCTGATGCCCCTGTCAGACCTTGACCATCCGCTTGCCGCGGTTTTCGCCGGCGAGCAGGCCGATCAGCGCTTTCGGCGTGTTCTCCAGTCCGTTGATGACGTCCTCCTGTACCTTGAGTTTGCCGGAGGCGACCCATGATTGCAAGTCGCGCAGCGCCTCGTTGCGCCGGTCCATGAAGTCCATCACGATGAAGCCTTGCATGCTCAGGCGCTTGACCACGATCAGGCCGGGCACGCCGCGCGGTCCGGTGGCCGACGGCGCGCCGTCATATTGCGAGATCGCGCCACAGCAGGCGATGCGGCCGCCATTGTTCATCTGCGCCAGGCACGCTTCGAGAATATCGCCGCCGACATTGTCGAAATAGACATCGATACCATTGGGCGCGGCGGCCCTGAGCGCCTTGAATACCGCGCCGTCCTTGTAATCGACTGCGGCATCGAAGCCGAGTTCGGGTGTCAGCCAGCTGCATTTGTCCTTGCCGCCGGCGATGCCGACGACGCGGCAGCCCTTGATCTTGGCGATCTGGCCGACGATCGAACCCACCGAGCCGGCGGCGGCCGAGACCACCACGGTCTCGCCGGCCTTCGGCTTGCCGACATCGAGCAGTCCGAAATAGGCGGTGAGGCCGGCGATGCCATAGACGCTGAGCAAATAGGTCATCGGCTCGATCCTGGGCATCTTGGTCAGGTGCTTTGCCGGCACCGCCGCGTAATCCTGCCAGCCGGTATCGCCGAACACGATGTCGCCGGGCGCAAGTCCCGGTGCCCTGGAAGACACGACTTCGGCGATGCCGCCGCCGGCCATCACCGTGTTGGGCTCGACCGCCGCGCGATAGGTCGCGCCGTGCATCCATGCCCGGTTGGCGGCGTCGAGCGAAATATAGCGCACCCGCAGCAAAGCCTCGCCATCTCGCGGCTCCGGGATGGCGCCCTCGGACATCTTGAAATGCTCGGACCCAAGTTTTCCGGTCGGCTTTTCCTTAAGCAGGACCTGGCGATTGACACCCTCACTCATGGTATTTCCTTCCCGTTGACGTGGCTGTTCTTGATGCAGTCGGCGCGCAAGAAACGCGCAGCCGCGCATGGTGCGTTGCATAGAACGCTAATCGGCCGGCGCGCATTCCACAACCGGAACATTGTGGCAAACCGGCCGGCGGCTGAAGCGTGTTGCGTCAGCGGCGAAATCTGCCAAACTCGGTGCCGCTGGTAACTTTCGGGGGTAAGCGATGTCGAACAGGTTTACGCAGTATATTCTGATCGCGATGGTCCTTGGCATCGTGATGGGGACGTTGGTCTTCAATTATCTTCCGGATATCCGGGCCGATATCGCTTCAAGCGTAAACCTGATCGCGATGCTGTTCCTGCGCCTGATCAAGATGATCATCGCGCCCCTGGTGTTCGCGACCCTGGTCGGCGGCATCGCCCATATGGGCAGCGGCGCCAAGCTGGGACGGATCTTCGCCAAGACCATGGGTTGGTTTGTCAGCGCCTCGTTTGTCTCCCTGCTGCTCGGTCTGGTGATGGTCAACCTGCTGCAGCCGGGTGCCAATTTCCCGGGCACCCTGCCGGACAAGGCGCAATCGACGGGACTGCCGGTGTCGGCCTTCTCGATCGAGAAATTCCTCACCCATTTGATTCCGACCTCGATCGCGGATGCGATGGCGCAGAATGAGATCCTGCAGATCGTGGTATTCGCGGTCTTCTTCTCGGTCGCGCTGGGTGCGATGCCGGAGCGCTCCAAGCAGATTCTCTCGGTCATCGACGACCTCGGCCACATCATGCTGAAGGTGACCAGTTATGTCATGCTGTTCGCGCCGATCGCGGTGTGGGCGGCGATCATGGCGACGGTATCGAAGAATGGCCTCGCCGTGTTGTGGAAGTTGGTCGTTTTCATGGGGGGCTTCTATCTCTCGCTGCTGCTGCTGTGGGGCATCCTCGTCATTGTCGGTTTCATCGTCATCGGGCCCAGATACAGCCATCTGCTGCGGCTGATCCGCGAACCCCTGATGATCGCGTTCTCGACGGCGAGCTCGGAAGCCGCCTATCCCAAGACGCTCGAGGGCCTCAACCGCTTCGGCGCCTCGGCGCGGATCTCGAGCTTCGTGCTGCCGCTCGGCTATTCGTTCAACCTCGACGGCACGATGATGTACTGCACGTTTGCCAGCATCTTCATCGCGCAGACCTACAGGATCGATATGTCGCTCGGCACCCAGTTTGCGATGCTGGCGACGCTGATGATCACCTCGAAGGGCGTGGCCGGCGTTCCCCGCGCCTCGCTCGTGGTGATCGCCTCGACGCTGGGCCAGTTCGGCATCCCCGAGGCGGGCCTGTTGATGATCATGGGCATCGATACGTTCCTCGACATGGGACGCAGCGCCACCAATGTGATCGGCAACTCGCTCGCCACCTCGGTGGTGGCGAAGTGGGAGGGCGAACTCGCACCCGAACACGCGCTCGGCCCCGACGACGTGGTGCCGCCGGACATGATTCCCGGCGAAATCCCCGCTATGGCCGGCCATTGACGGGAGCGATGCATGCGCCAGACCCTGGGGAGATCAATTCCGGGCTGCGGCCTGCTGCTGGCATTGAGTCTGCTGGCGACCGCGGCAGGCGCCCAGACCAATAGCGGCGAAGGACTCAGCCCGACGCTCGCCAGCATCAAGAGCAGGCACGTCGTGCATCTCGGCTACCGCGAGAGCTCGCCGCCGTTCTCGTTCCTGGATCAGGCCAACCGGCCGATCGGCTACAGCCTCGAGCTTTGCGAGGCGATCGTCGAGGAGATCGGCGTCGAGGTCGACGACCCCGATCTCAAGATCGAATACGTCAAGGTCACCTCGGACGACCGCATCGCTGCCGTGGTGCAAGGCAAGATAGACCTCGAATGCGGATCGACCACGGCCAACGCCGAGCGCGCCAAACAGGTGGCCTTCTCGCCATTGATGTTTGTCGCCGGCACCAAGCTGATGGTGCCGAAAGCCTCAACCATCTCGGCACCGGCGGACCTGAAGGGCAAGACCGTGGTGGTGACAAAAGGCACCACCAACGAGCAGGCCATGCGTGCGATCGACAAGAAGTTCGCGCTCGGTCTCAATATCCTGGTGTCGCCGGATCACGAGCAATCCTATCAGATGCTGGTGGACGGCAAGGCGGACGCATTCGCGACCGACGATATCCTGCTGTACGGCCTGATCGCGCGGCACAAGTCGCAGGACAAGTTTCGTGTCACCGGCGATTATTTGTCCTACGATCCCTACGGCATCATGTTCCGCAAGGGGGAGCCGCAACTGGCCGCGGTCGTGGAACGAACTTTCCGCAAGCTCGGCACGAACCACGATCTGGTCCCGCTCTACAATAAATGGTTTGTCTCCCGCCTGCCCACCGGCGAGAAACTCAACGTCGCGATCTCGCCGCAGCTTGAGGACGCCTTCAAGGCGCTCGACGATTCCGAGGGTGTGAGCAACTGAAGCTCTTCCCGCAGGGTGGCCTCATCCTTCGAGACGGCGCGTTGCGCCTCCTCATGATGAGGAGCGCTCTATCTCCTCGTGGTGGCGATGTACCCGGACTTGGCAGAAGTAGCCGCGAACCACTACGGTGGCTAAGACAGGGCGGCTCGACTTTAATCTTAGGTCTTGCGATTGTATGCTGGAGTTGCATCGGGCCGCAGAGCGCCCATGCCGCTAGTTTCATACTGCTTCCAGCAGAATCCAGCCTCACGACGAATATCCATAAAATCCAGGTAAACGAGCTTGCAATAGAACCACAGATTGGTCGAGCGAGTGCGCAGACGATCATAGAGATCGGGCGGAGCATCGAAGTCGTATTGATGCAAAATGGCTTCGAAAACGACAGCTGGATTTGGCTCCATAATAACATTTGGTGGAAACGATTTTTTGTGGAGATAAATCGGCTCTTTGGGGAGTCTATCCCCGATGGTCAAACCAATCTGTACTTCGATGAGCGAAGCTCTGGTTCGACCATGATTATAGAAAAGGAGTTGGTTTACAGAGCATACATTACGCCTTGCTCCAGTCGTTTCCTGCACGCCGCCTGTACCGAGTTGTGCGGCGCTGGCGCGAATCAGTGGCAATTCAAGAGCAATAGCGGCCTTGGTACTGCGAGCGGCGGCATTAGCCGCAATGCGGGTAGAGCCTGCCAAGCTGATAGTAAAAACTCCAAGCACGGTGGTGAATATAGCAATAACGATGGTGCCAAGAGCGGTGATGACCGCGTTCTTGTCTACAACGTAAGCACCGGCGCAATGCCTGTACGTCAAAAGCGTAGCGATGATCCGGGAGGAACCTTTTTCAAGATGCTCGGCAGCAGGATCGTACTGTCCGTAGCTTTTTACGCACTCTTGAAAATCCAATGACGTCCATAGAATCCAAAATGTTACGGCTAAAACCAATCCGCCAAAAAATGCAGATGCAAAAACGTGCTTCAGGCGCATACTCCGCCGACCGCCGTCCCGAAAATATCGTCATTAAAGCGATTATTATACCGGAATCGGAATTCTGAAACGTAAAGATGCAGATATTTCTTGCTCACGTTATCGAAAGTGCCAACGATCCCGCGTTTGAAGATGCTCCAGAAGCCCTCAATCGTGTTGGTATGCACTGCGCCGACGACATATTGCCACTGTGCGTGGTCGATGGTTGCCTGAGGATAGGTCTTGCCGAGATCATGGTAGCCAACCCACTGGTGGTCGGGCGAGGCGAAACTTCAGGGCTTGATGTGCAGCGCGGATTTGGTCGCATTGAGGGCGTTGTTGAAAGCCGCCTTGGTTTGACCGGTCAGCGTATTGGCTTCGAAAGTGGGACCGGCGGTAAAGCCCGTTGCGGGGGCGAGTCCGACGGTATTTTTCACCTTGGAAAGGGCGTTGGTGAAGCTCATCGATGTCGCGCTCGCGATTTTGTTCAGCCCGGCGGTCTGCCTTGCGACGAAGGCTGAGGCGGACGAGGACGAGGTGACAGAGGATGTATCGGCCATGGGAAGCTCCCTGCTTTAGGGAAAACATCGGTCGGGTATGGTTAACGAACCGTTAACGGATCGGTATCCGAGCCGATCGTGCCCTAGATCATGATCCGATTAGGTTGAATCGGATGATCTTTTCGGGAAACCGGTCCCCACTTTTCCGGACCATGCTTTAGAAAAAATCCAGATCCCTTGCGCGCATGCCACGGGCGACGGCGGCGAATTCGATCGCGGTGAACAATCCGCCGGCCACATAGATTTTCCGGTCGAGTGATGCGGCAAGGGTCTGGCTGGCGCTGAAAGCATCCTCGATCGTTGCGGCGATGCGGACATTGGCCTGCGGATTGATTTTTCGCACGGTGGCGGCGATGGCCGCCGCATCCCCGCCCTTGTGGTGCGCTTTGGTGCATATGATCGTGTCGAATGACGGCGCCAGCGCAGCCGCGATCTCGCTGCCCTTCTTGTCGAGGGACACGCCGACCACCAGAATCCACCCTTGCGCGCCGTAGGCTTCCTTGAGGCTTGCGAGCGATCGGCTGATGCCGTCGGGCGTGTGACCGACGTCGATGACGGTCAACGGGCTTTGACCGATGACTTCGAGACGGCCGGGCCAGCGCGTTTCGCGCAGACCCGCTCTCACCGCCGTTTCGATTGCAGCGGAGGTTCCGGCGGGCCGCGCCTGTTGCAGCCAGCGCAGGAACAGCGCAATGGCGATTGCCGCGTTGTTGAACTGGAATGCGCCCAACAACGCCGTGTCGAGAGATCGGAAATCATGATCTCCGAATCCGAAATCGAACCGTTGCGCCGACGCCGAGATGGCTTCGCCGCCGATCCTGATCTCGTCGCCGACAAACAGGCTGGCGACGTCGCGGCTGCGATTATATTCAACGATATGGGGCCTCAGGCCGCGGCAATTCTCGCCGTAGATGATGGCGCCGCCGGAGGCGCAGGCGTCGCTCTTGTCGGAAACGATCAATTGCAGCGAATGGCCAAGCAGCTCGACATGTTCGTAGTCGACCGACGTCACGCAGGCCAGGCGGCTAGCTACCAGACGAACCGGATCATAGCGGCCGCCAATGCCGGCCTCGAACACCGCGAATTCGCATTCGCTTTCCTGAAAATACAGGCAGGCCAATGCAAACATGGCTTCGAAGGCGCCGAAGCGTTCTCCCAGGCGCCCCGCAACATCGGCGATGGCGGCCTCGGTCCGCGCAACAAGCCGCGTCAGATCGTCATCGCCAATGGGCGCGCCATCGATCTGAAACCGTTCGTTGAAACGAAACAGATGCGGCGAGGTGAATAATCCGGTGCGCAAGCCGTAAGCGCGGGCGATGGTGGCGCAGAACGCTGCGGTAGAGCCCTTGCCATTGGAGCCCGTCACCACGACCGAGCTGCGCTGCAGCCGGGCGCGATCGATCGCAAGGCGGTCAAGCAGCTCCGCCATCCGCGCCAGACAAACGCCGTCGCCGTATTTCGGCAGGTCAAACATCTAATAACCCCACGGCAGAAAACGTGTGGCGCCAGATTTTCAAAATCAGGTCGCCCCGATCCGATTCCTCCAATAGCCGGATCGAGGGATTGGAATTTACCTCGATGATCCGCATTGCATCCGGATCGCCGCCGATATCCGTAAATAAGTCGACGGCGGCGACGCGCAGGCCGAGTGCCCGGGTCGCCTTCCTTGCCGCCGTGAACGCCGCCTCGGAGCGCGGGGCCTCGAACACCATGGTTCCCCCGGCACTGAGGTTCATCCGCCCCGGAATCTCCCACCGCTCGCCTGCGGGCAGCACGACGTCGAGCGAAGCTCCGGGGATCGCCGTCGCGGAGCTCGGTGAGAGGCCGCGAGCTTGCAGATCCGCGTTGTGCGCGATCAGGAGATCGCGAACCGAACGGGCGCCATCGCCCAGGACGGAGGGAGGATATTTTCTGGCGGAAAAGGCGATCTCGTCGTCAAGCAGGAAAATCCGGTATTCGAGGCCGGTGACGATCGGCTGGATCAATACCGCATCGTAATGTTGCGAAACCGCCAGGAGGTACCGCTCGAGCGCCGCTTCGCCGTGAACGACTTGGGCAAAATCGCCGCGCGATCCCTGCAGCGGCTTGAGGAACGCGCTCGCGTCCAGTTTCCTGAAATAGGCGAAGGCGTCTTCGCGCTCATGCCCCGCGGGACGATGCGCACGATGCCGCTCATGCAGGAAGAAATATTCACCCCCCAGCGTCGCGACACCCGCATCTTCAAGGATCCGATTTGTAAAATATTTGTCGGATGCGAGCGTGGCGGCGGTGGAATTATTTTGCGGATACCACGAACATCGTCCGGCGCCGAAATGAAGGCTGCTGGTTCTTGACGCAACGCTGAAGAGAAGTCCCGTTCCGCCATCGATGTCTTGAAACCTGAGCCCGAACGCGGCGCAGGCATATTCCGCATAGACCGCCTGGTCCGGATAGAAGGCGGGCTTTGCCGCCCGAAATTCCCGCAAGTGGCGCATGCATTATCCGGCGGTCTGGCATTCCGTCTTTTTTGACGATTTATCTCTAACGAATTTTTCGATTCCGCGCGGCAATTAACTACTGGATCGGCGCAAATTTCAGCAAGTTAATTGCGTGCAATCACGTCAGCGGAGAAGGTTCGTAACGAGCGCTCTTTTATCCGGATCGCGCCGCAATTTTGAGCGTTCGACGGCGCATCAGGGCGTGTTGACTATCTCCGATATTGGGATAGTTGAAGCACAAATCCTCAATCGTTGCAGGGGTTTTTCGCCTCGCTTTGGGGTGGGCCAAACCCGTTCGTTCTGCGGCACAGCAATCGGAAAATAAAATCACATGAGCGCGTTCTATCGAGAGAAGGTTCTTTCTGTCCGGCACTGGACCGACACGCTTTTCAGCTTCACCGCAACCCGCGATACCGGCTTCCGATTCCAGAACGGGCAATTCGCGATGATCGGGCTTGAGGTCGACGGCCGTCCCTTGCTGCGCGCCTACTCGATGGCGAGCGCCAACCACGAAGACGCGCTTGAATTCTTCTCGATCAAGGTTGCCGATGGACCGCTGACGTCACGGCTGCAAAAAATCAAGGAGGGCGACACCATCCTGGTCGGGCGCAAGGCGACGGGCACGCTGATTGCCGACAATCTGATTCCGGGCAAACGCCTGCTGCTGCTTTCGACCGGCACCGGGCTTGCCCCGTTCGCAAGCCTGATCAAGGATCCGGAAGTCTACGAGAAGTTCGAGAGCATCGTGCTGGTGCATGGTTGCCGGCAGGTCTCCGAGCTCGCTTATGGAGAGGAGCTGGTGGCAAAGTTGCGGGACGACGAATTGTTCGGACCGCTGCTCGTCGAAAAGCTCGTGTACTATCCGACGGTCACCCGCGAGCCGTTCCGCAACCGCGGCCGCATCACCGATCTGATCACCTCGGAACAGCTGTTCAACGATATCGGCCAAGAGCCGCTGAATATCGGTGACGACCGGATCATGATGTGCGGCAGCCCGGCCATGCTGGAAGAATTGCGCCAGATGCTTGAGGCCCGCGGCTTCGTCGAAGGCAGCCACAGCGAGCCCGGCCACTTTGTGATCGAGAAGGCGTTCGTCGAGCGCTGACGCTATCAATTGTCGTTCCGGGGCGCGGCGGAGACCATCCCGGAATGACCGACACGCAACACTCAATCGACAATAAAGAGCTTCGCTCCGGTCTTCGTCGATGACCGGTGGGCGGCGTCGCCGAAGTCAGATACCTGGTAGCTCATGCCCGGCTGAAGCTTGAATGTGCGGCCGTCGCGCAATTCGGTATCGAGTTCGCCTTCCAGCACGTAAAGCACGTGGCCTCGGTCGCACCAGTGATCGGCCAGATAGCCGGGCGTGTACTCGACCACCCGGACGCGCAAATCCCCGATGTTCAGGGTGCGCCAGAAAGCCTGGCCGGATTCGCCCGGATGGGTCGTGGCGGCAACCCGGCTCCAGTCCGTGATGGTGAAGGGCAACGCTGGTATTTTCATCCCGGTAAAGTCCCGTGTCTTGGTGTCGACGATAGTGAGCATCTGGCCATGACGGCGCCGCCATGCCCGCGATGGTCTAGCAATTCTTGCGTGAATGTCACCTTACCAGAGGATCGACGGTAGCTCTCGAATCCGGCATTGCCATCGCAAACAACCAATGTTGATGATGCGCTCCGGTTGCCGCCTGCTATAAGCGACATCGAATGCCACGCGACCTTTCATCGACGCGTCGGTACCGGGAGCGCCAGGGGCTTTGTCCGTATCCAACCAGGCCGCGCCAGCGAAAACGGCCTTCGTCTTCGCAGGCGGGGGCAGCTTCGGCGCCATTCAGGTCGGCATGATGCACGCGCTCGCCGTCCACGGAATCTCCGCCGACATGGTGGTCGGCTCCAGCGTCGGCGCCCTGAACGGTGCGTACTATGCCGGCGATCCCACATTGAAGGGTGTCCTGCAGCTGGAAACCATCTGGCGCGGGTTGCGGCGCCAAGACGTTTTCCCGGTGACCTGGCACACCATGCTCGGGTTTATCTGGCGTCGGGATTTCCTGATCCCGCACGACGGGATCCAGAAGCTGATCGACGAGCATTTGCCTTACCGCAATCTGCAGGACGCCCAGCTCCCGGTTCACATCGTCACCACCGATATCGTCTCCGGCGACAGCGTCGTATTGTCGGAGGGGCCGGCCGCACAGGCGATTATCGCCTCTACCGCGATCCCGGGCGCTTTTGCGCCGGTGCGCTACAAGGATCGCTATCTGGCCGACGGCGCGATCTCCTCCAACACGCCGATCAAGGTCGCGGTAGCGAAGGGCGCGCGGCGCCTGATCATTTTGCCGACGGGTTACGCCTGCGCGCCGCAGACGCCGCCGGTCGGCGCGGTCGCCAATGCGCTGCATGCGCTGACGCTGCTCATCGCCAGGCAATTGGTGAGCGAGCTGGAAAATCTTGCTCCCGACATCGAATATTTCGTGGTGCCGCCCTTGTGTCCGCTGGTGGGGTCGCCCTACGATTTTTCGAAAACGTCCGATCATATCGAGCGCGCGATACGCAGCACGGAGAGGTGGTTGGCGCAAAGCGGTCTGGAGAAAACCGGCATTCCCCACGAGATGCGCCCGCACAGGCACTGAGCGAAGGCACAACTTCCGCCCTCATCCCGAGGAGCCGCGTCTCGAAGGATGAGGCCTCATGGTTCGAGACGGCGCGGTAGCGTCGTCTCGCCATCACGGTCTTACGAGGCGAGACCGTGCCGCGCTACGTTGCACTGCGAAAGGCACATTGATAGAGCGGATGTACCCGGCCACCGGGCGGATTGATTCTCCGCCGGATGATTCGATAGCCTCGCCGGCGTCAGTTGTTGTCATATCCGTGACCTTTGCCGGCGATATCGTGTACAGGTTGTTCGGATATATGCGTCAGGCTGCGACGATAAACTACAATATGGCGGAAACTGCCAGAGGGGTTCCATGGACACGTTGATGCTTCCGTTCTCGCCACGCTTCATCGTTCTCACGATTTGCGCCGTCGTGACGGCATTGCTTCTCGGCATCGGGATCGTCGATCACAAGGCGTTCGATCTGGTTCTCGTCCCGTTCGTGATTTTCGGCGCGCTCACCCTGCTTGGCATTCGCGATCTCACGCAGAAGAGCCACGCGGTGCTGCGCAACTATCCGATCTCGGCGCATCTGCGGTTCCTGCTTGAAGAGATCAGGCCGGAGATGAGGCAGTATTTCTTCGAGAGCGAGAAGGACGGCATGCCGTTTTCCCGCGACACCCGCGCGGTGATCTATCAGCGCGCGAAGATGGTGCTCGACAAGCGGCCCTTCGGCACCCAGGAAGACGTTTATCGCGACGGCTATGAATGGATGCACCATTCGGTGGCACCGAAGGCGCACGCCCAGGAGAAGTTTCGCATCACCATCGGCGGCCCGGATTGCAAGAAGCCTTATTCGGCATCGGTCTTCAACATTTCGGCCATGAGCTTTGGCGCGCTCAGCCCCAATGCGGTGCGCGCGCTGAATGCGGGTGCCAAGAAAGGCGGCTTCGCGCACGACACCGGCGAGGGCGGCGTCAGCCCCTATCACCGGGAGAATGGCGGCGACATCATCTGGGAAGTCGGCTCCGGCTATTTCGGCTGCCGCAACCGGGACGGCAGCTTCAATCCGGAAGAGTTTGCCCGCATCGCTTGCGACGATCAGATCAAGATGGTCGAGCTCAAGATCAGCCAGGGCGCCAAGCCGGGCCATGGCGGCGTGCTGCCGGCGGCCAAGGTATCGGCGGAGATTTCGAGGATCAGAGGAGTTTCGATGGGCGAGGACTGTATCTCGCCGGCCTATCACCGGGCGTTTTCGACACCACTCGAGATGATGGCCTTCATCGGCGAGATGCGACGGCTGTCTGGCGGCAAGCCCGCCGGATTCAAGCTTTGCATCGGCCATCCCTGGGAATTTCTGGCGATCTGCAAGGCGATGCTCGAGAGCGGAATCTATCCTGACTTCATCGTGGTGGACGGCAACGAGGGCGGCACCGGCGCTGCGCCGCTCGAGTTCATGGATCATCTGGGCATGCCGATGCGCGAAGGCGTCAATTTCGTTCATAACGCGCTGGTCGGCATCAATGCGCGCGACCGCATCAAGATCGGTGCCTCGGGCAAGATCGCGACCGCCTTCGACATGGCGCGCGCGATGGCGATCGGCGCCGATTGGTGCAATTCGGCGCGCGGCTTCATGTTCGCGCTGGGTTGTATCCAGTCGCTGAGCTGCCATACCGATCGATGCCCGACCGGTGTGACCACGCAGGATCCTTCGCGCAATCGTGCGCTGGTGGTGCCGCACAAGATTGAGCGGGTTTACAATTATCACCACGCCACCCTGCACGCCCTGGCCGAGCTACTCGCAGCCGCGGGGCTGGAACATCCGCAGCAATTGCGGCCGATCCATTTTTCGCAGCGGACGTCCACGACCGAGGTGCAGACATTCGCGAAGCTCTATCCGTCGCTTCGCCCGGGCGAACTGATCGACGGCACCAGCGATTCGCGCTTCCGCGAGGCCTGGGCGATGGCGCGCGCGGACACCTTCGCGGCGGCGGGGTGAGGTGGATTGACCTCGGTCTCGGCCCCCAACAGGTCACTTCCCGGTGAGATAGAACGTCCGGGTCTGGTCATCATAGCTGAACAATTCGGCATACCGTCCCCAGCCGACAATCGCCTGCAAGGTGCTGTCGGCGTCGTTCGGGTTTAGGTGATCCTGAAGTTCGAACTCGAATCGTTCCCGCTGCGCCCGGTGGACGTCCCGCTCGTCGAGCACCTGGCGGATATGGGCTGCGAGCGGCACGAAACGGATAAGATGTTCCCGGAACAGGCGCTTGCGCTCTTCCGTCCCGCTCTGGGCGAAAAGTTGGCCGGCAGCGGTCAGCTTGATGGTGCTGCCCTCAAGCTCGGCGAACTCAAGGATGTGGAGGGCAGCAGCGATCGGCAACAGGTAGTTGATTTCAAGCGCGAGCGAGCCGGCGATCTCGGCGAGTTCCGCATGACCGGCATATGGGGGCTGCGCCAGCGCTTCGGCAAACCCGCCAATCCGGTTGGCCGAGACCGGCGTCAGAAGCTGCGCCATCCCGCCATGGATTTGGCTGCGTGCGCCGATCGCCTCGGTTAAGCGCGAAGTGAGGATCGAATAGATTTCGTCCACAATGGCATGGAACCCCTCGTCGAGCCGATTGCGCGGCTGGGGCAAGGGTACCGGAATCTCGGCCGCGATATGGCCGGGGTTCGCGCCGAGGACCAGAATCCGGTCACACATCAGGACCGCTTCCTCGATATTGTGCGTTACCATGAGGACGGCCTTGGTGGGCAGTTTCTGCTCGATCCAGAGATCGAGAAAATCAGTTCGCAAGGTTTCGGCGGTCAGGACGTCAAGCGCTGAAAACGGCTCGTCCATGAGAAGCAGTGTGGGCTCGCTGACGATCGCCCGGGCAAACCCGACCCGCTGACGCATTCCACCTGACAGCTCACGAGGGTAGGCGGACTGAAAGCCGTCGAGACCGATCAGATCGATCGATGACATGGCTCGGCGGCGCGCCTCGCCCACGGACAGTCCGAGCGCATCGAGGCCGAGCTCGACATTTTCGAGAACGGTAAGCCAGGGATAAAGGGCGAAGGTTTGAAACACGATGGCGATGCCCTCCGCGGGGCCAGAGAGCGACGACCCGCGGTACAGCACTTCGCCGGAGGTCGGCTTGATGAGGCCGCCGGCGATCCGGAGCAAGGTTGATTTTCCAGACCCGGAGCGGCCAAGAAGGCCGACGATCTCGCCCTTGCCGATGGAAAGGTCGATGTCCTTCAGGACAGGCAGCGGCTCACCGGTAGGCTTCGCAAAGCTCTTGCAGACATTGCGAAGCTCGATGATCTTTGGCTCTTCCTGAACCGACATGGCGTTCCTCAATCGAGCCGGGTACGGCGTTCGGCCAGCAAGTAAAGCGGCCGCCACAACAGCCGGTTGGTGGCGATGACCAGGATCGACATGACGGCGATGCCAAGCGCAATTCGCGGATAGTCGCCAGCTTCCGTCATTTGCGCAATGTAGGCGCCGAGCCCCGACGCGTTCAGCTTGGTCGGTCCCCAACTGACCGCCTCCGAAACGATACTCGCGTTCCAGGCTCCCCCGGAGGCGGTGATCGCTCCCGTGACATAGTAGGGAAAGATTCCCGGCAGCATGACCTTGCGCCACCAGCGCCAGGGCCGGACGCGAAAGCTTGCCGCGGCTTCCCGAAGATCGGTCGGAAAGGTGCTCGCACCCGCCATGATATTGAAAAGGATGTACCACTGCGTGCCCAGTATCATCAGCGGGCTAAGCCAGATCTTCGGTTCAAGCTCGAACCGCAGGATCAGAAAGACGGCCACTGGGAATAGCAGGTTGGCAGGGAAGGCCGCCAGGAATTGCGCGATCGGCTGGATTTTCTCGGTTAGTTTCGGCCGCAGCCCGACAGCCACGCCGATCGGAACCCAGATCACCGACGCGAGCACGATCAGGATGGCCACACGCAGGAAGGTAAGCACGCCGTTGCTCGCTGCAATGATCAGATCGTCCCATGAGAGGGTCGACCGCGCATATTGCAGAAGGGTCCAGCCGGTATAGGCGGCACCGGCGGCCAGCAGGCCGAACCAGACGCCATCCGCGACGCCGCGTGGTGGTGACCAGCGGGTTGCCTGGCGAAAGGATATGGGAAGAACAAGCGGCGCGCGGGCGATCCGATGCAGTCCGGCTCCGATCGGCTCGCTGAGCCGCCTCACGATACGTGATCGTCGAAAGAGGTCGAGCACAAGGCTCTTTGGCACGATCTGGGCCGCGCTCTGTTCGGATCGGAATTTGTCGGCCCATGTCACCATCGGGCGAAACAGCAACTGATCGTAGATGATGATCGCGACCGTCATCGCCGCGATCGCCCAGCCGACCGCAACCAGATCGCGCTGCTCGATGGCCCGCGCAACATAGGAGCCGACGCCGGGAAGCGCGATCTGAACATCGCCGACCGAAATGGCTTCGGCAGCGACGACGAAGAACCATCCTCCCGACATCGACATCATCATGTTCCAGATCAGTCCCGGCATGGCGAACGGCACCTCAAGCCGCCAGAACCGCTGCCATGCAGAGGCCCGGAAACCGCGGCTCGCCTCGTCGAGATCGCTGGGGATCGTCCTCAGCGACTGGTAGAAACTGAAAGCCATGTTCCAGGCCTGGCTGGTGAAGATCGCAAAGATCGCAGCAAGCTCCGGTCCGAGCGAATTGCCGGGAAACAGCGAGACGAAGAATACGACGGTGAAGGAAAGGTAGCCGAGAATCGGGACCGACTGGAGGACATCCAGCATCGGAATCAGCACTATCTCGGCACGGCGGCTTTTTGCCGCCAGCGTCGCATAGGTGAAGGTGAAGATCAGGGAAGCCACCAGCGCTGCAAGCATGCGCATGATGGTGTGCAGCACATAAAGCGGCAGCGCAGCGGGTGACAGCGATATCGCCGGTTGATGCTCGGCGACGAACGGCGCGACCATCTGGCGCGCGCCGGCGCCGAGCAAGATCACAATGCCGAGGATCAGCAATATCGCAACGAGGTCCCGCCAACCAGAAACCCGCTGTTGCCAGACGCCGCCCCTCAGTACCTCCGCGTGATGCTCCACCCCGGGCTCCTGCTGCGAACCGGAAGAAACTGTTACCTCAGGGGCGAACGGGGCAATTGAGTTGCATCAAGCATCCGGACGTCAGTGCGGGTTTTCTAGACTGAACAGCTCGGACTGTTCGTCGTATGCAAACAGCTCGGCATAGCGCGCCCACGACACGATGGTCTTGAGCGTCTCATCCGCCTGATCTTCCGCCATATAGTCCTCGAGCTCGTTACGGAAGCGCGCTTGAGGCGCGGTGTGCGACGGCCGCTCGTCCAGCACCCGGCGGATCAAGCCCATCACCGGCACATAGTTAATCAGATGTTCGGCGAACAGCCGCTTGCGCGCGTCGGTTGCGAGGTGAGCAAAGCGCATGCCGGCTTCCGTCAGCACCAGATCGCCTTCGCTCAATTGCGCAAACCGCAACAGTTGAAGCGATTCGCCGAGGTGGAAGAGCTCGTCGGCCTCGAGTTGCAGGCTGTTGGCGAGAACCGGCAAATCGGCGCGCCCGTTATAGGGTGGCCCCGCCAGCGTCTCGATCAGGCCGGAAAGCACGTTGGACGAGACGTGCTGGAGGATCATGCCGACGCCGGTACCCTGGATGCCCTCGATGGCCGGGGTTCTGGCTTCCGCGCGCTGGGTCATGCGGGCATAGATGCTGTCGACGAGTTGCCGGAAGGTCGGATCAAGACGATTGCGCGGATGCGGCAAATCGACCTTGATCTCGGCGGCAACCCGGCCGGGATTGGATGAAAACACCAGGATGCGGTCGCACATCAGGACCGCTTCCTCGATGTTATGCGTCACCATCAGCACCGATTTGATCGGCAGCCGGCCTTCGATCCAGAGATCGATCAGGTCGGTACGCAAGGTCTCGGCGGTGAGCACGTCCAGCGCCGAAAACGGCTCGTCCATCAGCAAGAGGTCCGGATGCACGACGAGCGCGCGGGCAAATCCGACGCGCTGGCGCATGCCGCCCGACAATTCCTTGGGGTAGGCCGACTCAAACCCGTCAAGCCCAATCAGATCGATCGCCGCGAGCGCACGCTTTCGGCGTTCGGTGCTCTCGACGCCCAGCGCTTCCAGCCCCAGTTCGACGTTCTGCAGGACCGTGAGCCAGGGAAACAGCGCGAACGACTGAAACACCATGGAAACGCCGTTCGGCGGTCCCACGATGGTTTCGCCACGGCATTTGGCGTCGCCCGAGGATGGTGCGATCAGGCCGGCGATGATGCGCAGCAGTGTCGATTTGCCCGACCCGGATCGGCCGAGCAGACCGACGATTTCGCCGGAATGGATCGTCAGGTCGACCTTTTCGAGGACCAGAAGTTCCTCGCCGCTGCCTTTCGGAAACGACCGGCAGACGCTGCGGATATCGAGCAGGTTGGTCTGTTTGGCAAGATCGAGCATGGGCTTTCCTTATCGCATGATCCGGAAAAGTGGGAACCGGTTTTCCGAAAAGATCATGCTTAAACAAAGAGACGAGAATCATCCGAGACGAAGGCGTCGTTCTCCGAAGGCGTAGAGCGGTCTCCAGAGCAGCCGGTTGAAGAGCGTTACCAGTATGCACATGACGGTGATGCCGAGCACGACCCGAGGGAAATCACCGGCTTCCGTCGCATTGGCTATATAGGCGCCGAGCCCGCCGGCCGTCAGGTGGGTGTCGCCCCAGCTCGCCACTTCCGCAACGATGGAGGCATTCCATGACCCGCCCGAGGCGGTGATGGCGCCGGTGATGTAATAGGGGAAAATGCCGGGCAGGATGACCTTGATCCACCACCGCCATCCCCCGAGGTGGAAGCTGCCGGCGGCCTCGCGAAGGTCGGTCGGAAACGCGCTGGCGCCTGCGATGACATTGAACAGGATGTACCACTGGGTCCCCAGGATCATCAGCGGGCTGAGCCAGACATTCGGATCCAGGCTGTAGCGCACGATGATCACCACGAACACCGGAAATGCCAGGTTCGCGGGGAACGCGGCCAGAAATTGTGCGAGCGGCTGGATGCGCTCGGCGAGTTTCGGCCGAAGCCCGATCCAGACCCCGACAGGCACCCATATCAGGCTCGCCAGCGTGATCAGCACGATGACGCGCGCCAGCGTCATGAAGCCATATCCCACGGCGGCAAACACGTCCGACGGGCTCAAGGTCGCCGAGAGATATTGATAAGCCCTCCAGGCGGCGTAGCCGGTGCTCGCGCTGATGAGGACGAGCCAGATCGCGTCGATCAGGCGCGACGGCGAGCCGGCCCGGACCGGCACCCGCAGGCTGCCCGGGATCGTCAAATGCAGGTTCGAGAAGATCTTGTTCAGGGCTGCAAATGGATAGGTCAGCGCCCGCAGGGCCCGCGTACGGCGGAACAGGTCGAGCATCCAGGACGTTGGTGCGTCCCCTGAGGCGGTCTGCTCGAACCGGAACTTGTCGGCCCAGGCCACCACCGGGCGAAACAAAAGCTGGTCGTAGGCGATGATCACCAGCAACATGGTCAGGATGGCGTAGCCGATCGCGGGGAGATTCTGCTTCTGAATGCCGAGAGCGACGTAGGAGCCGATGCCCGGCAAGGTGACCGTGGTATTGCCGACCGTGATCGCCTCCGACGCCACCACGAAGAACCAGCCGCCGGACATCGACATCATCGTGTTCCAGATCAGGCCCGGCATGGCGAAAGGCACGTCGAGCCGCCAGAAGCGCTGCCATCCGCTGAGGTGAAAACTCAGTGAGGCTTCCTCCAGATCCTTCGGCACGTTGCGGATCGACTGGTACAGGCTGAAGGTCATGTTCCAGGCCTGGCTGGTGAAAATCGCGAACACGCAGGCGAGTTCGGCGCCGAACACCTGGCCGGGGAAGAGGTTCAGGAAGAAGACGACGGTGAAGGTCAGAAAGCCGAGGATCGGCACCGATTGCAGGATGTCGAGCAGCGGGATCAGCACCATCTCGGCCCGCCGGCTCTTGGCCGCAAGGGTGGCATAGACGAGAGTGAAGATGATCGAGCAGACGATGGCGAGCAGCATCCGCAGGGTCGTGCGCAACGCATAGACCGGCAGGTTGGTCGGATCGAGCGACACCGGAGAGGTGTCAAGGGCGGACAAGGGAAGGGTGGTCTGCTCGCCGCCATAGACGATCAGCACCATGGCGCCGATCACCAGAATCAGCGCAACGGCGTCCCAGATGTTCGGCCGCAGCGCCTGTCCCAGTCTCGGCGTTAAAATATCTTCAAGCGTCATAGGCGCTGCCTTGTCTCGAACCCTCGCTGGGCGACCGGTCTTGCGAAGACCGGGACCCGTCGCCGATCCTGTTATGGATAGGCGAGGTTTGTGATGAGTTTATAATCGACAGAGAACGTGAAAGCGCAGTGGATTCCGGAAAGCAAGCGAATGGCGGGATTTCATCTCGGAAGCGGCAGGCGGATGCCAGCCGCAAGTTGACGTTAGTCTGGATTGCCACCTCTCTGAACCACCACACTGGTACTAGTATTGCGCATGTACGCGAAAACCGAGCACGGAGGCGGGGCCGCGGTCGCGATTGTAGGCGGGATTGACGATCAGCTGATAGTCCAGTGTCATCCTCGCATACAGTACCGGAAAGCTGTAATAGGTCTCGAGGATCCTTTCGGTGCCGGGATTGGGCAGTTGTCCGTCGCCGACCAGAATTCCGAGGCCCCCGTCATTGAGGAACGCTTGGTGTACTTTGGTAATGCCGTTGACGACGCCGGCAAATCCGAACGTGTCGTCATCGCGCCCCCATTGCTTTCCGGAAACCGCAAGACCGGCGGCGACGGTGCGGTCGATGTCGGTGAATTCGAAGGGCTCGACGTCGCCATTTGCGAACCCGGCACGGGCAAACAAACCGACATTGGGCGTCAGTTGCTGCTCAAGGTTCATGCTGAGGCCGCCCCGGCTCTGGTATTGCCGAACGGCGGAGATCATGGCGGGACCTCCGGTCATCGCGGCGAGCTGGATCGCGTCCTCGAAGCTTCCCATCCGGCCCCGCGTCAAGAATCCGGTGACCGCCACTTTGCCGGGCTGATCCCAGATCGAATATCGACGCTCGATTTCACCGATCCACTGGAACTGACCGAACGTCGGGTCCAGCGTGGTCGTATTCGGAGCGATCGAGAGGTCAAACATGCCGGCGCGGAGCGTCCACGGGCCTGTGTACCACTCCGCGGCGGCGCCGACTGTATAGGCCCAGGCGTCCGCCGCATAATCGAACGTGCCGGTGTCAACGATCGACCAGTTCATGAAATCCGAGCGGGGATCATGGGCGTATTTGTTGGTATCGAAGATGTCGCCTACGCTGACTTTTCCGACCGTGATCACCAGCCGGTCCGAGGTTTGTG
>JBKQRS010000451.1:0-22995 GCA_052143915.1 Bradyrhizobium sp. | reverse complement strand
CCGAGGGCATGCTTCGCCCGAAAAGGCTTCAGTGATGGACGTAGTCGCCGGGTGCATCGGGCAGATTGTGGCCGTCGGCCGGCCCAACGCCCATCTTCGGCGGTTCACAGGGCTCACCGGATTGCGCGGTCAGCCACCTCGTCCATTCCGGCCACCACGAGCCCTCGACAAGCGGCGTCGCCTTCAGCCATTCGTCAGGACCGATATAGGGGCCATCCTTTTTCTTGGTGCCCACCTGATAGCTGTGCCCCGCCTCGTCGGGCGGCGCCACCACCCCCGCATTGTGTCCGCCGCTGGTCAAGAGATAGGTAACGTCGTCGTCGACCTGATAATTAATCTTGTAGGTGGACTTCCACGGCGCCACATGGTCGCGGACGGTGCCTACCACGAACATCGGCGCACGAATGTCCGACAGCGAAATCGGCTTTCCTTCCACGAGATAGCGGCCCTCTGCGAGGTCATTGTGGAGGAACAGCTTGCGCAGATATTCCGAATGCATCCGGTACGGCAGGCGCGTGGCGTCGGCGTTCCAGGCCATCAGGTCGCTCGGCGGAGCCCGTTCCCCCATGAGATAGTCATGCGCAATCCGGGACCAGATCAGGTCGTTCGAGCGCAGCAACTGGAAGGCGCCGGCCATTTGCGTGGTGTCGAGCATGCCGCGCTCCCACATCATGTCTTCGAGGAATGCGACCTGACTTTCGTTGATGAACAGAGTTAGCTCGCCGGCCTCCGTGAAATCGGTTTGCGCGGCCAGCAAGGTGATCGACTTCAGCCTGCCGTCTCCGTTGCTCGCCATCGTCGCAGCCGCGATCGACAGCAAGGTCCCGCCCAGGCAATAGCCGAGCGCATGGATCTGACGGCCGGGCATGATATCCTCGATCGACGCGACCGCGGCTTCCACGCCAAGCGTGCGATAGTCGTCAAAGGCGATATCGCGATCGGCAGCGTCCGGATTGCGCCAGGAGATCATGAACACGGTGAAGCCCTGATCGGTCAGGAACTTCACCAGCGAATTGTGCGGCGAAAGGTCGAGGATGTAATATTTCATGATCCACGCCGGCACGATCAGGATCGGCTCCGGATGCACCTTGCCGGTGGTTGGATAATACTGGATCAGCTCGATAAGCTTGTTGCGGTACACGACCTTGCCGCGCGACGTCGCCACGGTTTTTCCGACCACGAACTCCTTGTCGCCCTGCGGCTTGCCCAAAGAGACCAACCGCATCAGGTCGTTGCACCAGTTCTGCCAGCCAAATACGAAATTCTCGCCGCCGCTCTGCAACACCTTCTGCAGCACCTGCGGATTGGTGGCGGCAAAATTGGACGGCGCGAACATGTCGAGCAACTGCCGCACCGAGAATTCGACGATCGCCTCGTTTTGCGGCGCCACGCCGCGCACCCCCGTGGTCGCCTTGTGCCACCACTGCTCCCTCAGCAGAAAGGCCTGGGCGAGCAGATTGAACGGCGGATTTTCCCACTCAGGTTTTTCAAAGCGCCGGTCCTGAGGCTGCGGCTTGATCAGGGACCATGGCCCCTGGCCGGGCGAAAAAAAATGCAACGCGGATTCGAAGAACTGCCGCGTACTGTTGAGCGCGTCCTGGGCGATCTCGATTCGCCGCTGCGGGGCCGCAACCAGATGCGAGGCCCAGTCAATATAGGCAAGCGACAAGGCAACCGGCGAAATGCCGCCGGTCAGATTCGCCAGCATGGCGTGGAACGCGCGGTCGCCCGGATAAGGCTCGGGCTGCTGCAGCTGCGTTTCGGGCTCCTGCCCGGCGGCAGGCTCATTTGGGATCACGGCGCGGTGATCTTCACCGTAACCGGGAGCATGCGCGGGACAAGGCAACCTCGGTACCTGAGGCGCGGGCAAGGTCGATATCGGCTGCATGGATCTCACCTAACATCTCGCCGCATGACTGGAACGCAAATTCATGACAGCTAGAAGACGGCTCCCGGCCGCGGCCGGTCGGCCAGCAGCTTTGCGGTGGCCTCAATCATCCGTTCGCCATGCTTGAACAGCCGCTCGCTGTCGCGGCGGACGAAATCGATCTGGTGCTGGCTGCATTCCCTAAACATTGCCCTTAAATCCTTGACCGAATGCGATCCAGCGATTTTCGAGACGAATTCGGAAAACAGGTGTGTCTCGGTCCGTGCCCGCTCGAGCATCTCGCTGCTGGCGAACACTGCTTCCTCGAACAGCATCTTTTGCGCCCCGAACATGAACTCCAGGGCGTTTTTGTTCGCCCTGGTAAATCGCGCCGCGGCATCGGCCGCCAATGGCTCAATACCCGGGGTTTCAAAGGTACCCGCCTCTGCAAGCTCTGCCATGACGACCTCCGATTTGCATCCTGTTACACCTGATGGATCAATAAGCCGTATTCGCGGGTCAACATTGAGCTGCATCAATCCAATGGACCGGGTATCCTTGACCCTCCGGGTTGTTGACTTGGGTCAAATCGCGATGCCCCGACTGGGCTACCTTTCATTCAGTTGCAATCTTGAGCCCTTCGGAGACCCCCATGCGCGCCCATCAGATCATGACCCGGCCGGTTATCACCGTCACGCCAGATACCACAATCGTCGAGGCGGCGAACACCATGCTGCAGAAGCACGTCAGCGGGCTTCCGGTGGTGGACGCCACGGGCAAGCTCGTCGGCATCATCTCGGAAGGCGATTTCATTCGCCGCAGTGAAATCGGGACGCAGCGCAAGCGCGGCCAATTCCTGAAATTCATTCTGGGCCCGGGCAAGGCGGCAACCGATTTCGTTCACGAACATGGCCGCAAGATCTCCGAGATCATGACGACCGAGCCTCTCCTCACCATCAGCGAAGAGACCACGCTCGAGGCGATCGTGGCGATCATGGAAAAGAACAATGTCAAGCGTCTGCCGGTGATGCGCGCAGACAAGGTCGTCGGCATCGTGACGCGCGCCAACCTGTTGCAGGCCGTGGCGAGCCTTGCCCGCGACTTCCCCGATCCGACCGCTGACGATGATCACATTCGCAACCGCGTGATCGATGCAATGGCGAAGCAGGATTGGTGTCCGTTCGGCCTCAGCGTCGTCGTGCGCGACGGCATTGTCCATCTTAGCGGCGTGATCACGGAGGAACGCTCGCGGCAGGCCGCCGTCGTCGCCGCCGAGAACGTGACCGGGGTGAAGAAGGTTCATGATCATCTGTGCTGGGTCGACACGATGTCCGGAATGTACCTGAACTCTCCGGAAGACGAGGGTTACGCCAAGGCGGGCTGACCAATACCTCGTCCCCTCGTCCGTCCCGGCGGGGGGGCTGGTTTAGCGCGGCACCACCGCGGTTGCTTCGATCTCGACCCTTGCGGCCTTTTCAACCAGGCGCACGACCTGGACCAGCGCCATGGCGGGATAATGCGCGCCGAAGATTTCGCGATAGATCTGGCCAAGCGTCTTCAGGCTGGCCAGATATTCCTCCATATCGACGACGTACCAGGTCAGACGAACGAGGTGTTCGGGCCCTGCGCCGCCTTCGGCGAGAATGGCTGAGATGTTGCTCAGGGTCTGGCGGACCTGCGAGACGAAATCTGCCGGTAGATGGCCCTGATGATCCCAGCCGATCACGCCGCCCGTCACCACGAGGCGGCCATCGGCCGTCATACCGTTGGCGTATCCCTTGGGCGCCGGCCATCCGCTTGGCTGCAATGTCCGCGGGCCCGCGGGCGAGTCCCCGTCCTTCGTCACCGGCAGCACAGCAAGAATAGGCCCTTTCGGCAAGTTCACTGACAATTCTCCTTCACCTCATTCGGCGGCGATGCCTGCCGACGCCGCGCCCGCCTTAGCCATCTGGCGCAGGGCAAATCGCTTCAGCTTGCCGGTTTCCGTCTTGGGCAGTTGGGTGACGAATTCGATGGCGCGCGGATATTTATATGGCGCGATTTCGCGCTTGACGTGGTCCTGCAGGTCGGTCGCCAGCGCGGCATCGGCGGTGACGCCGGAAGCAACAACCACATAGGCCTTGACGATCATGCCGCGCGCCTCGTCGGGCGCGCCGACGACGCCGCATTCGGCGACAGCCGGGTGCGTCAGCAACGCCGCTTCGATCTCGGGACCGGCGATGTTGTAGCCGGAAGAGATAATCATGTCGTCCGACCGCGCCACGAAACAGAAGCGGCCCTTCTCGTCGCGGACGAACGAATCGCCCGTCAGATTCCAGCCGTCGCGCACATAGTTCGACTGCCTGGTGTCCGCGAGATAGCGGCAGCCGGTGGGTCCGCGAACCGCGAGCTTGCCCACGGTGCCCGGCGGCAATTCGTTCATCTCATCGTCGACGATCTTTGCCTCGTAACCGGAAACCGGGCGCCCCGTCGTTCCGGCGGCGGCATCGCCTACCCGGTTGGTGATGAAGATGTGCAGCAGTTCCGTGCTGCCGATCCCATCGAGGATCGTCTTGCCCGTCTTGCGGGTCCAGCTTTCGAAAACCGGCGCCGGCAGGGTTTCGCCTGCCGAAACCGCAAGACGCAATGACGACAGATCGGCGCCGTTGTCCATGGCGGTCATCATCGCCCGGTACGCGGTCGGCGAGGTGAAGCAAATCGTGGCCTTGTAGGTTTCAATGATCTTGACCATCTCGCCGGGGGAGGCGTTTTCCAAGAGCGTCGCGGTGGCGCCGAAGCGCAACGGAAAGATCGCGAGACCGCCGAGCCCAAACGTAAAGGCAAGCGGCGGCGACCCGACGAAGACATCATCCGGCGTGACGTTGAGGACTTCCCTGGCATAGCCATCGGCGATGATGAGGAGATCGCGATGGAAATGCATCGTCGCCTTTGGCTCGCCGGTGGTGCCGGATGTAAATCCCAGCAACGCGACATCATCCCGTCCGGTCTTGACCGCATCGAACCGCACCGGCTTGCTCAACGCCACCCGGTCAAGCTCGGCATCATGGTTTGACGTTCCGTCATAATTCACGACCTGCTTGAGGAACCGGCTGGTCTTCGCGCAGGCGACCAGTTCATCGGCGATGCGACTGTCGGTCAGCGCGAGGCCTATTTCCGCCTTGTCGACGATCTTGGTCAGTTCACCGGCGCGCAGCATCGGCATGGTATTGATGACCACGGCGCCTGCCTTGGTGGCAGCCAGCCATGCCGCAACCAGCGCCGGATTGTTGCCGGAGCGTATCAGGACGCGGTTGCCGGGCCTGACGCCGTAATTCTCCACCAGCGCATGCGCCAGGCGGTTCGACCAGTCGGCGAGTTCCTTGTAGGTTCGCTGGCGGCCGTTGCCGATCAGCGCGACCTGGTCGCCAAGCCCCTTCTCGACGATCCGGTCGGTCAGCTCGACCGCGGCGTTGAGGTATTCGGGATATTGGAACTCCGGCCGGTCGAGAAGCAGGACCGGCCATTGATCGAACGGCGGCAGATTGCGCCGTGTAAAATCATCGACGTGACCCGATGGGCCAAGCGATGAGCCAAGGGTTTGAACTTCACCTGACATATCCACGCCCCTTGCTTTCGGGATGAAAGGCTTGAGACCCAGTTCGAGGAGGCCCGGCAGCGCTTAACTCCTAAACATTTTATACTTAAAGTAATTGGGCGCAAGGGCCCGAATCCGGACCATCCAACACTTTTTTGAAATCTAGCGCGTCGCCAATTGCTTCAGGCGCAACACCATCGGCGAATTCGGATCCGTGAGCGGGGCGATCGCCGTGAAGTGATTGGCGCCGGGAACCGTGCCGAACCGTGTCGCGACGCCGGCCTTGCCCCAGAGATCGACGATGGCCTGGCTCTGCCGGAAAAACTCCGCGCTTTCGGCTCCGCCCACCACCGCGTCAAGACTACCGCGCGCCGGCGGCTGCCAGAACAACGGGCTCGCGGCCCTGGCGGCTTCCTGATCGAGCCCCATCGCCTGGTTGATGGAGGTACCGATCAGCGGCCCAAGGTCGAACAGCCCGGAAATCGCGTAGGCGGCAATCACGAGGTCGGCAGGCAGCGATGCATCGAACGCCCGCCAATCGGTCGCCAGCATGCAGGCCGCCAGATGCCCTCCGGCGGAATGGCCGCTGATGACCAGAGGCTGCCCGAGCCGCGCCAGCTCCCGCGAGGCGATGCGCACCTGCGCGATGATCTCCTCCACGGTAACATTGGGGCAAAGATCGTAACTTGGAATGGCGACGCCGATGCCATGGCCATTCAGTCCGCGAGCGAGGTGGCTGAAGGAAGAACCATCCAGCGCCTGCCAGTAGCCGCCATGGATGAAGACGACAATCGGGCCTTTGCCGTCGCCGGGGAAGAAATCAATGACGTGACGTGCCCCGGAGCCATAGGAAATCGAGCGCGGCGCGTGGGTTGCGCGATAGGCGGCCGCATCCCTCCCCCAGCCCGCGATCAGCGCGGGGCTCTGGGGAACCCGCGCCCGGTTGTTGTATTCGACCTCGTAGTCGACGCCGGTCACGATGATCTTTAAGCCCTTTTCTGCGCGGATTTCTGCGCGGAGGCCTTGGTCTTGGCCAACAGCCGCATCAATTCGCGGACATCCTTCGGCGAGAGGTCCGAAAATATGTCGGCGATCCATGTCTCGTGCTCGGCCGCCATCTTGCGAAACTCGGCGCGGCCGGCTTTCGTCAGCCGTATCACCTGGACCCGCCGGTCGGTCTCCGATGTTCGCCGGTCGAGATGGCCGGACTCGACAAGACGCTCGACGAGGCCCGTGACATTGCCGTTACTGACCATCATCCGCTTCGAGACGTCGGACAGCGTCATGCCGTCAGGCACCTTGTCGAGCTGGGCCATCAGGTCGAAGCGCGGCAGCGTGACATCGAACCGCTCGCGCAGCCGGCTGCGCACCTCGCCCTCGATCAGGGTCGTGCAGGTCAAAAGCCGAAGCCACAGCCGAAGCTCGTTGCCGTGATCTTCCGGGAGTTCGACGGCCTTGGTCTCGGAATCAAGGATCATGATGCTACCTGCCTGGCGTCCGCGCGACGGCTTCATGACCGGCGCCGGCATTGTCGCACCGGCTGGACGCCTCCACCCTGTTCTTTTGACCTTCAAATAATTCGGGACTTGCCGCAAGTCAAAACGCAGCCCAGGCGTGGTCCTGGCGGGTCGGCTGCGAATTTCTTTAGGGTTCAAACAATTGGCGCGCCGTTTGCATGTCGCCATGTTGCAGTGCGTGTCGTGTTTTGATGAAGGCTTCAAGTTTGCGGCTGCTTTGCTTGCCGCGAGCACCATCATCAGAATAAGCTGCTGGTCGCTCGGACGGACGGTGTTGGCGTGGATTTCGGCCTAACCTTGGCCGATCAGGAGAGAAGTCATGAAACAGCAGTTGAAGTTGGCTGGCCTTGCGGCCCTGTTTGGTATCGTTGCAAATACGGCGGTCGCGCAGGAGAAGCTGAAGATCGGCGTGATCGTGACATTGTCGGGTCCGGCGGCGGCGCTCGGCGCGCAGGTCCGCGACGGCTTCACACTCGCTGTCAAGGACCTCGGCGGCAAGATGGCCGGCCGGGACGTCGAAGTCATTGCCGTCGATGACGAACTCAAACCGGACAGCGCCGTGACAAAAGTCAAAGGCCTGCTCGAACGCGACAAGGTCGATTTTGTCGTAGGCCCAATCTTCTCCAACATCCTTCTGGCGATCCACAAGCCGGTAACGGATAACAAGACCTTCCTGATCAGCCCGAATGCCGGCCCGTCGAGTTATGCCGGCAAGAACTGCAGCCCCTATTTCTACGTGACCTCCTACCAGAACGACCAGGTCCACGAGATCCTCGGCAAGGTGGCGCAGGATCGCGGTTACAAGCGCGTTTACGTCATGGTCCCGAACTACCAGGCCGGCAAGGATTCCGCGGCCGGATTCAAGCTCGACTACAAGGGCGAGATCGTCGAGGAGAGCTACGTTCCGCTCGGCACGCTGGATTTCCAGGTCGAACTGTCCAAGATCGCCTCGCTCAAGCCCGACGCCGTATTCACCTTCATGCCGGGCGGCATGGGCGTCAGCCTGGTGAAGCAATACAGGCAGGCCGGCCTTGCCGATAAGATTCCGGTGCTTTCGGCCTTCACCGTCGATGAATCGACGCTGCCGGCGCAGCAGGATGCGGCGGTCGGCATGTTCGGCGGCGCGGACTGGGCGCCCAATCTCGATAACCCGCGGAGCAAGAAATTCGTCGCCGCCTATGAAGCTGCCTACAACATCGTACCCGGCACTTATGCCATGCAGGGCTACGACGCGGCGATGCTGATCGACAGCGCGGTAAAGGCGGTCAAGGGCGACCTCAGCAACAAGGAAGCGGTGGCAGCCGCATTGAAGAAGGCCGACTTCACCTCGCTGCGCGGCGGCTTCAAATTCAACGTCAACGGCTATCCGATCCAGGATTTCTATTTGACCAAGGTCGCCAAGCGCGCCGACGGCAAATTCCAGACCGAGATCGTGCAGAAGGTCTTCGAGAATTACGGCGACCGTTACGCCAAGGATTGCACGCCGGGCAACTGAACAAACCAAAGCGTTTTCAAGCGAAGTGGACACGCCTTCGCGAGAAGAAAACGCGTCCAAATAACGATCAGGAGAAAACAGGCGATGACAAGCGAGATAACCGGCATCACCCGGGCCAATGAGGGCATGCAGGGGATTTCCTGGAACATCCTCGGCCAGACCTATGTGCCGAAGAACCGCACCGAACATTGCTTTTCGTGGCACGCGACGCTGCCGCCCGGCACCTTCGTGCCGCCGCATATCCATCCCGACCAGGACGAGTATCTCTATATGCTGGAGGGCAAGCTCGACTTCATGCTGGCGGGCGCGGACGCCCAGGCGACGCCGGGCGACCTGATCCGCCTCGGCATGGGGATTCCGCACGGCATCTTCAACAAGTCGGATCAGACGGCGAAAGTGCTGTTCTGGGTCTCGCCGACGCAAAAGCTGTACGACCTGTTCTGGGGCCTCCACAACATGAAGGAACAGAAGCCCGAGGACGTCGTCGCGATGGCCGCGGAATACAACATCCACTTCCTGCCGCCGCCTCCGGGGGCGTGAGGGCGCCATAGCTAAGCAGCCCCTGTTTAGTAGGTCCTCATGGTGAGGAGGCGCTCTTGCGCCGTCTCGAACCATGAGGATGAGTCACTCATCCTTGGAAACTCGGGATGTGAAAGCGCGTGCGCGATTAGTACGTCGCGCTCACCGTATCGTCGGGCCGCATCTGTAGTCCATGGACCCGAAATATCTTGGCGCGAGCAGCTAAAGATTGCAGCTAAAGATTTGAGAAAAGATCAATGTAAGGAGTGTATAGATACTGTCTATTGCGCGCATTTCCGGTGAATTCGAAAAGAATCTGATTCTTGCAAAATTTTTCAACTAGGTTGTTTGCGTTTGGATAGCTAATCCCTAGAAAATCCCTCACGCTGTTGACGCTCACCGTTGGACGTTTATACAAATGCTCCAGAAGCCGAGCGCCCGTCGCTCCCGCGCTCCCAAAATTATTCGTTATGAGTGATCTGTGGTTTTCTCTTAGGTCAACTATTTTTCTCGCTGTATCTGTCGCTTGAGCAGCGACTGACGCCACTCCCTTCAAGAAAAACTTAAGCCAGCTTTCCCAATCGCCACTTTCGCGAGTTTTCTGTAACCGCTCGTAATATTCAGTTCTGTTCTGCTTAAAGTAGTGGGAGAGATACAGAACCGGCTTTTGTAGAATCCCTTGCTGACAGAGAAAAAACGTAATTAGCAACCTCCCAACCCGTCCGTTTCCGTCAAGAAACGGATGGATGGTTTCAAATTGCGCATGAGCCAAACCGATTTTTACTAAAGGTGGTAGATGATCCTCGGTGTGGAGAAATTTTTCGAGCTTGCCGAGAGCATCGAACGCCTCTTTATGCGGAGGGGGGATGTACGTCGCATTCATCAATGAACTGCCTTGCGGTCCAATCCAATTTTGGCTCTGCCTCAACTCCCCCGGTTGAAGATTGCGACCTCGGACGCCTTCAAGAAGCTTCTCATGAATTTCCCGTATGAGTCTAATGGACAACGGCAGCTCTTGCAGCCGTGAAAGGCCATAGTTCATTGCTTTGACGTAGTTAAGAACTTCATCGACGTCTTTGGGTGTGGACGCGTCAAAAACTTCTGCTTCTGCTTTCAATAGATCGCTTATTGATGCTTGCGTTCCTTCAATTTGGCTTGAAAGAACCGCTTCCTTCCTGACGTACATAAGGATGAATAGATCGGGGTTAGGAAGCGTTTGGATTGATCCTTCGAGACGGCCAAGCGCTCGATCTGCCTCGGAAAGTAACCGCTGCATTTCGAGATCGATATCGACGGGCGGTGTCGGCGGCAGGTCTTCAGGTATAAATGCCCTGTAGCCGGTCGCTTGTCTGACGTATCGGCCCGAACGAAACATTTCGGTTTGAGTGGACATCGCATATCCTTATTATCAATTGCCGATAATAAGGATATGCTCAATCTTCCATACTATCAAGAGCCGTTAATAAAGAGGCTCCAAAGCCTCAATGGAAATATAGAGACTTGATCACAGCCATATACACGGCCAGCGACAATAATGGCAAATTTTCCCCGCCATATGATCGGCCCTCGAACGCATGCAGAAAGAAAGCATTAACAAAAGTTAACGAAAGGTGGGACTTTCCAAGGGGAAACTGATCCCGCCCCGTTACGCCCGTACCGCCGCAAGCCCCGGCACGGCCGCAAAGCCGGCCTTGTGGGCGTAGCCGCGCACGATGGCTTCGCGCTGGGCGTAGCTCAGCACCTTGTCGATGTCGGTGAAGCCGTCGGGGGCGAGTTGCTCGACCGCGTCGATCACGCCTTCCGGGCCGCCGCGGCGGTTGGAACGCACGATCTCCGCTGTCATCGGCAACCGCTTCTGCTCATAGGCCACCAGCGCCTGCCGCGGATGCTCGGAGCGCGCCAGCAAGTCCGCCAGACAACGTGCGTCGAGAATGGCCTGCGAGGCGCCGTTCGATCCCACCGGATACATCGGATGCGCGGCGTCGCCGAGCAGCGTGACGCGGCCGCTGGACCAGTAGGGCAAGGGATCGCGGTCGCAGGTCGGGTATTCGTAGAATTCGGGCGTTGCCGAAATCAGGTTCGGCACGTCGACATAAGGCACCGAGAACCGCGCCACGTGGGGCATCAACTCCTCGCGCTTGCCCGGCCGCGACCAGTCCTCGCGGCGCGGCGGCGGCGTATTGCCGTCGCCTACTTTCACCAGCACCGCCCAGTTGGTCAGACGGCTGGCCGGGCTCGAGCCTTCGGCGATCGGATAGACCACGACCTTGGCATTGAGCCCGCCGGCCACGATCATCGAGCGGCCGGTCAGAAACACCGGCCAGTCGCGGGCGCCGCGCCACAGCATCAGCCCGTTCCAGCACGGCGGCCCCTCATTCGGAAACAGCGTCTCGCGCACCCGCGAATGAATGCCGTCGGCGCCGATCAGAATATCGCCGCGCACGGTCTTGATGTGGCTGCCGGCGCGATCGAAGAAATACGCGGTGACCCCGCCCTCGTCCTGGGTGAAGGCCCCGAGCCTGCAGCCGGTGTGGATGGCATCCGGTCCCAGCCGCTCCTCGACGGCGCGGTGAATCACGCTTTGCAGCCGGCCGCGGTGGATCGAAAACTGCGGCACGTCGTGGCCGGCATCGATGCCGCGGACGTCGCGCCAGACTTCCTGACCATGGCGGTTGAGATAATAGAGTACGTCGGTGCGGATCGCGACGTCGTCGAGCTTTTGCAACAGGCCGAGGCCGGCGAGTTCGCGGATCGCATGCGGCAGCGTATTGATGCCGACGCCGAGTTCGCGGATGGTATCCGCCTGTTCGAAGAGTTCGCAACCGATGCCGCGGGCGCGCAACATCAGCGCCGTGGTAAGGCCCCCGATACCGCCACCGACGATAATCGCCTTCATCGCTCTACTCCACTCACACCCAGCACCTTGCGACGGCCCTTAACGTCGCATGGCGCCTTACTCGGCCGCAAGCGGCTTTGTAGCCTCCGCCTTCAGCTCGGCCCGGGTCTTCGGCTTAGCCTTAATTTTCAGATCCTCGATATCCTGCCGGTCGCGGGCGCTGTTGCGGAAAATCTGCTCCTTGCCGGGCAGATATTGGGGTGGGCAGAACACGCCCTCGGCGCCGTACCAGGCCGCGGCTTTCATCGTGAACCCGGGATCGACCAGATGCGGGCGCCCGAGCGCCACCAGATCGGCCCGGCCGGCGGCAAGGATGGTATTGACCTGGTCCGATGTGGTGATGTTGCCGACGCACATGGTCGCGACACGGGCCTCGTTGCGGACCTGGTCGGAGAACGGCGTCTGGAACATGCGGCCATAGACCGGCTGGGAATCACGCACGGTCTGCCCGGTGGAGACATCCACGAGATCGACGCCGGCCTCGGCAAAGGCGCGCGCAATGTTGACCGCGTCGTCGCCGGTAATGCCGCCATCGGCCCAGTCGGTGGCGGAGATGCGCACTGACATCGGCTTGTGCGCCGGCCACGCCGCCCGCAACGCCTCGAATATCTCCAGGGGATAGCGCAGGCGTCCCTCGAGCGAGCCGCCATAGGCGTCGGTGCGCTGGTTGGTCAGCGGCGAGATGAAACTCGCCAGCAGATAGCCGTGGGCGCAGTGCAGCTCCAGCATGTCGAAGCCGCAGGCTTCGCCCCGCTCGGCAGCCAGCACGAACTCGGCCTTGACCTTGTCCATCGCGGCGCGGTCCATCTCGCGCGGCACCTGACTGTCGGGGAAATAGGGAATCGGCGATGCCGAGATGACGTCCCAGCCGCCCTGCTCCAGCGGATGGTCCATACCGTCCCACATCAGCCTGGTGGCGCCCTTGCGGCCGGCATGGCCGAGCTGCAGGCAGAACTTCGCCGCGGAATTGGCATGGACGAAATCGACGATGCGCCGCCAGGCGGCTTCCTGCTCGTCGTTCCAGAGGCCCGCGCAGCCGGGCGTGATGCGCGCGTCGCGCCCCACGCACGTCATCTCGGTGAAGATCAGACCGGCGCCGCCAAGGGCGCGCGATCCGTAATGCACCAGATGGAAATCGCCGGGCACGCCCTCCTTCGCCGAATACATGCACATCGGCGACACCACTGCACGGTTTGGAAACGTCATCTCGCGCAGCCGCAACGGCTGGAACATCGGCGCTAGGGGTTTTTCGACATCGACCTCGAAACCCCGCGCGCGAACCTGCTTCGCGAATGCCTTGTCGACTTCGGCAACAAAATCCGGCGCACGAAGCGTCAGGTTATCATAGGTGATCGCCTTGGCCCGCGTCATGACGCCGAAGGCGAACTGCACGGGATCGAAATCCCAGAACCGGTCGACGTGCTCGAACCAGACCAGCGACACGTCGGCGGCGTGCTGGGTCTTTTCGACTTCCTCGCGGCGTCCCTGCTCATATTGCTGCAATGCCGCCTCGACGGTCGGTGCCTGATGCATCGCCTCCGCCAATGCAATCGCGTCTTCCATCGCAAGCTTGGTGCCGGAACCGATCGAGAAATGCGCGGTCGCCTTGGCGTCGCCGAGCAGCACCATGTTGTCCTTGACCCAGCGCTTGCTGCGGATCATCGGGAAATTCCGCCACATCGAGCGGTTGGTCAGGAGCTCGTGGCCTTCGAGGAACCAGCCGAAGATCTCGGCCATTCGGTCGGCCGACTGCTTTTCGCTCAACCCCTCAAGGCCTGCGCGCTTGAAGGTTTCGGGATCGGTCTCGAAAATCCAGGTCGAGCGTCCCGCTTCATATTGGTAGGCATGGGCGATGAATGGGCCCCACTCGGTTTCCTGAAAAATAAAAGTGAAGGCGTCGAGCGGCCGGGTCGATCCCATCCAGGCGAACTTATTGGAGCGCAGATCCACCTCGGGCTGGAAATACTCGATGTATTTGTCCCGGAAACGGCTGTTGATGCCATCGGCCAGCACCACCAGATCGGCATCGGCAAAGCGCGCCTCATCCTCGATGTCGGCCTCAAAGAACAGGGCGACGCCGAGCTCACGCGCCCGCTCCTGCAGGATCAGAAGCAGCCGGCGCCGCGAGCAGCCGCAAAAACCGTTGCCGCCCACCCGGTGCACCGTGCCGCGGAAATGCACGGCGATATCATCCCAATAGGCGAATTCCTGGGTGATGCGGCGATAGCTTGGGGGATCGTATTTCTCGAAATTGTCGAGTGTGGCATCGGAAAACACCACACCGAAGCCGAAAGTGTCATCGGCGCGGTTGCGCTCATACACCGTGATGTCGGCTTCCGGCCGCTGCTTCTTGAGCAGGATCGCCGAATAGAGGCCGGCCGGCCCACCACCGATGATCGCGATCTTCATGGGAGCCTCCGGCGCAGCGGGACCAAATTGAAATTATTTTAAACCTAAAACATTTCGGGGGCAAGCGCCATCGCTTGCACCGACCTCATCCCCGAATGAGCGCATTCGCTCGGGAGGAGCCGCGCACCGGCGCGGCGTCTCGAAGGATGGGCCACACAGTCTCATGGTTCAAGACGCGCGCCGAGAAACGCGCTCCTCACCATAAGGACAGCCTCAATTACCCTGAAACGCCGGCTTGGCCTTGTTCGAAAACGCCTCGAAGGCGCGGGCAAAATCCGCCGTGGTCATGCAGAGCGCCTGCGCAATCGCCTCGGCCTCGATCGCCTCCTCCACCGACATCGCCCATTCCATCGCCAGCATCCGCTTGGTCATGGTATTGGCGAAGGTCGGTCCCTCCGTGATCTGCCCGGCGAGGATTTGGGCCTGCGACAACACCTCGCCGGGGGCGACGATGCGGCTGAAGAAACCCCAGCGCTCGCCCTCCTCCGCGGTCATGAAGCGGCCGGTATAAAGCAGTTCCGAGGCCCGCGACTGGCCGATGATGCGCGGCAGGATCGCGCACGCGCCCATGTCGCAGCCGGCCAATCCCACCTTGTTGAACAGGAACGCGACCTTGGCGCCGGAAGCAGCAAGCCGCATGTCGGATGCCATCGCGATGATCGCACCCGCGCCGGCGCAGTTGCCCTCGACCGCAGCGACGATCGGCTGCGGAGCGGCCCGCATCGCCTTGACCAGATCGCCGGTCATGCGGGTGAAGGCGGTGAGGCCTTTGGTATCCATCTTCACCAGCGGGCCGATGATTTCGAAGACATCGCCGCCGGACGAAAAATTGCCGCCGGCGCCCGATATCACCACCGTCTTGACGTCGTCATCCATCGCGCAGGCGCGGAAAAAATCCGTCAGCTCCCGATAGCTCTCGAAGGTCAGGGGATTTTTTCGCTCGGGACGGTTCAGCGTCACCGTCGCCACGCCGGCATCCACTTTCAGCAGGAAATGGCGGGGCGAATACTGCGAGAGTGGCAGCGTGACGGGATTGGCTGGTATGCTCATGGGGTCTCCCTTATTTCAGACTCCGTCATTCCGGGATGGTGCGCAAGCACCAGAACCGGAATCTCGAGATTCTCCGATGTGCAATTGCACATCGTAGTTCGATGCTTCGCATCGCCCCGGAATGACGGCTTTAGAACTCGCGCTATCCGCGCGTCAAACCTCGCCGCCGGCCACTGCGATCGCCTGCCCGGTGATCGCGCCGGCACCCTCGCCGCACAGCCACAACACGGCGTCGGCGACTTCCTCGGGCGATACGAGACGCCCTTGCGGATTGTGTTTGGCCAATTCGGCTACCGCCTCGGCATGGCTGCGGCCGGTCTTTTTCATGATATTGTCGATGCTGCCGGCAACGAGATCGGTATCGGTGAAACCGGGACACACCGCATTCACCGTCACACGCGTCGTTGCCAGCTCCAGCGCCAGCGAACGCACGAGGCCGACAACCGCGTGCTTGGCGGCGCTATAGGCGCTGACATAGGCATAACCCTTGAGACCGGCGGTCGAGGCGACCGCGACAATGCGGCCGTATCGGCGGTCGCGCATCGACGGCAGCACGGCCTGAACGGTGTGGACTACGCCCATGAAATTGACGTCGATCATTCGCCTGAACAGCGCCGCATCGGACTTTCCGAATGGCGCGGATTCCGCGATGCCGGCATTGGCGATCAGGATGTCGATGGGTTGCCGCCGAGATGCTTCCGCGACCGCGGCATTGACGGCGGCCTGATCGGCGACATCGGCCACGGCAGCGAAATGCGCGGCGCCCGCCGCGACCGTCTCATCCAGCGTTGCGCGGTGCCGGCCAACTACCGTGACGCTCGCTCCCGCCTGGGTCAGCGCGGACGCAATCTCCCGGCCAATGCCCCGCCCGCCTCCGGTGACGAGCGCATGCAGGGAATGCGGCAGTCCGGGCATGCGAAAGCCTCCCTCGAATGAATTCGAGCTTTGCATATATTTTAGACTTCAAGCTTTTGCAAGAAACGCTGGAGCCGGCGCGTGCGGCGGGCCAATTTATCGGTGGCTTGCCCGATCGAGACCTATTCAACTTCCTTTCGCCCTAACGGCCCTTTCTCAGCGTCACAGAGGGACATTCGCCAAACTTTGCGCGGTAGACGCTCGCCATCCGGCTCAGATGCGTAAAACCGAGATCGAAAGCGATGTCGGTAATACGTTCATCCGGGCCGGCATTCAGGAGCCGGCCTTTCAGATGTTCCAGGCGGATATCCAGCAGTGCACCCGAAATGGAGACACCGAAATGACGCTTGAAGCCCAGTTGCAGCGACCTCACGCCGACGCCGGAAACCCGGGCCAGCCGCGCCAGATCGAGTGGCTCGGCGGCATGGGCCTCAAGAGCGTCCCACGCCCGTTTGAATGCTGCCGGCAAGATCTCGCGGCGCGGCCCGGCGCGATTGATGGCATCGCTGAGATTGTGCCGCTGGCCAACCAGAAGAAGGCCAAGGATTGACTCGCGCAAGGTCGATATCGTCACCGGCGACAAATCCGAAGCCGATCCGCCACGCTCGGCGAGATCGACAAGATATTCGATCTGGAATTGAAGCGCGCGTCCGAACGGCGTGTCGAGGTCGATGTGAGGCTCAAACTCCACCGGTCCCGCCGGTCTCTCCGCAAGCGCTGCGGCCCTGCTTTCAACCTGCTGCCGGTCCACCAGCAAGATCAGCTGCGCACAATTGTCCTGCCAGACCATTCGGGTCGGCAGCGTCGGCGACAATAGCGATGCTATCTGGCCAGGCGCAGAGGCAACCTCACGTCCGCCGGTCTCGATTTGCGCTCTGCCGCGCATCGGCACCTGCAACAGGAAGAAGCGATCGAGGCAACCCGGATCGATCGATACCGACCCACCATAGGCTACGTAGTTTACGGAAAGACCGTCGAACGCCGCGCAGTTGTGAAGCGCGTGGAAGTCGGGCCAGGAATGCCGGAGCGGATCCAATGCATGCGGACAGAAGATGCGTCCGATCGACTCCGCGGCTTCATCGACATCGGCGGTCAGGACGCGCGAATATGCCGCGAGCCTCGCGATACCAGCGGCATTGTCGATACCTGCAACGGCCGCGTCCGACGCCATGGCCTGGTCGCCCCCGATTATTTGAGACCTATAATATCTTGGCCGTGCCGTTTGGAAAGCCACTCCCCGGGGGCACACCTGACCGAATTACCGTCTTCCGTGCAGTGCAGCACCAGAGCGTCGGGCCACCCCGGTCAAGCGGCCAACCCGGCAGAACATCGCCGCCTCCGCCCCCCCTTTTTTCGTCAGGCGGACATCCGGATTCGTCCAGCGGCTAGACGGAAGCCATCTGTCGTAGCAGCCTGCGTCCCGTCTGGGAGCACACGACAAGGGATTATCGCCATGGCAGCACTCGATAAAGGCATTACCCGGAATGGAGAAGGGTTTTCAGGCAAGACCTGGAACATCCTCGGTCAGGTTTATTTTCCGAAGGCGGTCTGCGAGTCGACCTTCGCGTTTGAGACCAACAGCGCCCCCGGACAGTTTGTTCCGGTCCATGTTCATCCGACGCAGGATGAGTTTATCCTGGTGCAGGATGGCGTGCTGGATCTCAAACTCGATGGCGTTTGGGTACAGGCCAAGGCCGGAGATCTGGTTCGGATGCCCCGCGGTATTCCGCATGGCTATTTCAACAAATCCGACAAGCCGGCCCGCGCGTTGTTCTGGGTGTCACCTTCCCGAAAACTCGAAGCGCTGTTCAATCATCTGCACAACTTGACGGATGTGGCTGAGGTGGTCCGCCTTTCGGCAGAGCACGAAGTGAATTTTCTGCCAGAAGACGCCAACGCTTAAGCGTCCAGGATTCCAGAACCGGTTCTTCCGCCGTGCCCGCGGATTTCCGCCGGCACGCGCGAACTCTCTGCGTCTGCGATTTCCGCGGGCACGATCAGTTTTGCCGAATTCGAACGAGAGGGATATTCCATGGTCAAGCAGAAGAATGTTTGCATCATCGGCGCCGGCGTCGCCGGCCTTACCGCGGCAAAGACATTCGCCGCTCGCGGACACAAGGTGATCATCCTTGAACGGAGTGGCGATCTTGGCGGCGTGTGGGAGCCGGCCCGATCCTATCCGGAAGTTCAAACGCAAAGTCCCAAGGATCTCTATCGATATACCGACAAGCCGATGCCGGACTCCTATCCGGAATGGCCGAAGGGGCCGCAGGTTCATGCCTATCTGACTGAATATGCCAAAGAAAACGATCTGATGCCGAAGATGCGCTTCAAGACTTCCGTCGCCGGCATGGCGCGCCGGGGTTCGGGCCTGCCGGGCTGGGTTGTGGAAATCCGCAACCCCGATGGCAGCATCACGCGCGAGGAGTTCGACTTGGTTGCTGTCTGCACCGGCCAGTTCAACGAGCCCGAGAGGATCAGCCACGCCGGTACCGAAGCTTTCAAGGCGGCGGGCGGCAGGATCCTGCATTCCGCAGAGCACACCGACGCTTCCATCGTGCGCGGAAAGAAGGTCGTCGTGCTCGGCGGCTCGAAATCCGCAACCGATATAGCCGTCAATTCCGTTCACGCGGGTGCGAGCGAGGTTACGCTGGTTTACCGCGAGCCGGTCTGGCGGATTCCCTACTTCATCGGCGGGCTCGTCAATTTCAAACGGATTCTCTATATCCGCGCCCAGGAGGAAATGTTCCCCAGTTGGGGCATGAGCGCCCTTTCGCGTGCGGCCCATGCCATCACCAAGCCGCTCGTTTGGGCGAACTGGCGGGGACTCGAAAGCCTTCTTAAATTGCAGTTCAAACTGAAGAAGTGTGGAATGGTGCCGGAGCAGCGGATCGAAGACGGGATTAACTGCTCGGTGCCGATCGCAACGCCAGAGTTCTTTCCGATGGTGGCCGACGGCCGGATCAAAGCCATCCGCGGCACGTTCGATCGTTACGACGGCAAGACAATTGTCATGACAGGGGGCGAGCGGGTTGCGGCCGATGTCGTGATACTCGCGATCGGGTTCAAGCTTGGCGTTCCGTTTCTCCCCGAGGCCTACCGCAACAAGCTTGTGGAGCCTGACGGTCAATACCGGCTGTACCGCGTGATCGCCAATCCTGATCTCCCCGACATGGGATTTGTCGGTTTCAACTCGAGCTTCTGCACGGTGCTATGCGCCGAAATGGCGGCGAATTGGCTGGTGCGCTATTGCGACGGTCAATTGGCGAAGCAGCCGACCGCGGCCGAGATGTACAAGAATATGGATATGATGCTGCACTTCAAACGCGTCGAGCGGCCGGCAGCGGGCGTTTACGGCGGACTATGCGTCGCACCCTACCATTTCAAACATTTCGACGAATTGCTGGCCGACATGGGGGCGACAAAACGCCGGCGCAATCCGTTGGCTGAGAAATTCGCTCCGCCCGATGCCGACGCCTATGGACACTTCCTGGCCTCAGCTCCGGACTACAGGGTTGAGCCGGCGTAACCGAGGCAAATCGCACGCTTAGGCCGCCCGGCGCTTCAGCGCGGGGCGCTCTGGGTGGCCGCGGCAAGGCTCGACGACGACCAGCGCCACTCGTCGGAGCCAAGCTTGCCGGCAACCATGATCAGCGTTGCCGCCAGCAACAGCCGTAACGCGGTTTCAGGTACGCGGGCCGCGCAGTAGCTGCCGATGACGATGCCCGGCAGTGAACCGATCAGCAGCACGCCCATCAGTTGCCAGTCGATCGCGCCCATCGCCCAATGCCCGACCCCGGCAATCAACGTCAGCGGCACCGCATGCGCGATGTCGGAGCCGACGATACGCGACATCGGCAGCTGCGGATAAAGCAGCAGCAGCGCGGTCACGCCGACTGCGCCGGCTCCGACCGATGAAATCGAAACCAGCACGCCGAGCCCCGCGCCCACAAGGACTGTCGCGCGCGCGATCGTGGCGGCATCGCACCGTTCCAGCCGCCACTGCAGCGTCTCGAGCACCGCCTTGCGGAAGATCAGCGACAGCGCCGTCAGCAGCAGCGCAAAGCACAGCACGGAATTGACGAGGCTGCGCGCGGTTTCGGCGTTGAGGTCAAGCTTCCAGAGAACAAGCAGCGTGATGATGCTGGCGGGGATGCTGCCGCTGGCAAGACGGATGACCGCCGGCCAGTGGATGCTCCGCGCCCATCCATGCACGACGCCTCCACCTGCCTTGGTCGCAGCGGCGTACAGCAGATCGGTACCGACCGCTGTCGCCGGATGCACGCCAAACAGCAGGATCAGCAAGGGCGTCATCAGCGAGCCGCCGCCCACGCCCGTCATGCCGACAAGCAAGCCGACGCTGAAGCCGGAAGCAACGTAAAGGGGATCGATCACCGACATTCAGTGGGCCCTTAACATCTACACATGATCGCGCGATCACGATGTAGTAGGCTGGCGGGCATCGCAAAAGTTCCTCAATGGGTGGACGCAGGGGCGCATGACCGGCCCTGAGCGCCGGTAACGATCAGGTAGGATCATATTTCCCACCTCGGCAATAGTGCGGCCGAAAAAAGAATGATCCTTTCGCCAATGGGGGCACGGTGGAGATTTCTACCTTTGCACTGCGATGCAGCAAAATCGGTGTCCTCCACCCAATTACCGCCGATGAGTGCTTTTCCGGGATTCGTGGTCAGGGAATACCGCCGATCAGGCCCTGCCGCAGCGACTAGCGGCGCTAGGCCGCATCCAGGCGCGAGCGGAAGGATTGAGGCCGGCCCTTCGAGTTCGGCGACCGGAACCGGGCGACCGAGCAAATAGCCTTGCGCGAAATTCACGCCCAGCGTCTTCAGGCCCTCGAGCTGCTCGCGGGTTTCCACGCCTTACCGCGATATCGGCACCCTCCGGTCGCCTGTGCCCAGAGGCCGCCCATGAGGCGGCCTCTATGCATTCGGCGATCGGCATAGGGGGCGACCTTTCGGGTCGCTCCCCTGCCACACCACCCGGCATGCGGGTCCGCACCGGGCGGTTCGAGAAGTTGAGGTCATGAGAGACGGGGAAGTCCCAGTCGATCCGACCAGTTCAGGGTCAACACGGCGTTGAGGAGCATGCCGCTATTGCGCCACCAGCGACGGCTGTTGGCCGCCACCTGTCGCGCAACGTCAGGCTTGGCTCCCAGCACCAGCAATTCCCTGTACATGGTCGCGCCGCGTTTCCAGTGTTTGAGCTGGATGGCGCGCAACCGATGACGCAGCCACTGGTCGAGCTCTCGCCAGACCCTTGGTGTTTGCGCCAGCCGGAAGTATGCCTTCCATCCCCGAACATAGGGCCGCAGACGATCCACCACATCCTGCATACTGCGCCCGCCACTGCGGCAGGTCAGTTGCCGGATGCGCTGCTTGAACGTCATCAGGGGCTTAACGGCAACCTTGCGCTTGATCACTCCACCTGGGGCTACCCAAAAGCTGTAGCCCAGGAACTTGCGACCAAACACGCTGGTCACCGCGCTCTTGGTCTCGTTGACCGTCAAGCGCAGCTTGCCGTAGAGCCGCCGAAGCAGCCCCATCACCCGTTCACCCGCCCGGCGGCTGCGCACGTAAACGTTCGCATCATCGGCGTAGCGCACGAAGCAATGGCCGCGACGTTCCAGCGCCTTGTCCACTTCATCGAGCAGGACATTGGCCAGCAGCGGCGATAGCGGCCCGCCTTGCGGCGTCCCCATCGTGCGCGTCTGGGCCACGCCATCGTTCATGATCCCGCTGTTCAGATAGGCCCGGATCAGCCGGATGACCCCGGTGTCCCTGATCCGTTTCTGAAGGCGGTCGGTGAGGATGTCGTGATCGACCCGGTCAAAGAACTTTTCCAGGTCTACGTCCACCACGATCCGGCGGCCCGATTGCACGTATGACTGTGCCGCAAGGACGGCGTCATGCGCGCTTCGGCCCGGCCGGAACCCGTAGCTGTGCTCGCTGAAGGTGGGGTCAAGAATCGGCTGCAGCACTTGCAGCAGCGCCTGCTGGATCAGACGATCCGTCACCGTCGGGATGCCAAGCTCGCGCTCGCCGCCCTCGGGCTTGGGGATCGTCACCCGTCGCACCGGACTGGGCCGGTACGTCCCCGACAACAGTTGCTCGCGGATCGCAGGCCACTCCGTCCGCAGCTGCGCGGCGGTCTGGTCAATGTCCAGACCATCCACACCGGCTACGCCTTGGTTGGCCCGCACCCGCTTCCACGCCCGTTGCAGGTTCTCTCTCGTCAGCGCCGCTAAAAGCAGCGCTGACCCTGTGCCCTTCGGTTCATGCCGCGGGCGACGAGCTTCATCGCTGCCCGAGCCACACGCGGATTCACCGCGTCCTACCCCGGACCGCCCTGCTTGTGCAGGCATCTGATGCGATGCTCGCCACATCGACATGGCGTCGAACACTCCCTCTCGTTCGGCCCTTCGCCTGCGGGATGGCTTCGCAGCCTTCCCACCGACTAATACGACCTCGGCTGACTTCTCGCTCCGGCTCGACACCGTTGCCCTTTCGGGCGCAAGGCGAGATCTCCCCAGGTAAGAACGCACTCCTTCACTGCACGACCGCCGGATCTACGCCGCTTCCCCTTGATCACGAGAGCTTCGCGGTTCATGGCCCGCTCGCCCTGGTCGGCAACGCCTTCTATCCGGTTCTTGTTCATCGGCCCGCAGCTTCGCTCCACGCTTCCTTCCCACACTCGGTCACCCTCATGCAGTTGCGCTTCGCTTCGCTCGCTGTG
>JBKQRS010000450.1:0-5668 GCA_052143915.1 Bradyrhizobium sp. | reverse complement strand
TCTCATCTTTTTGTTTGAGCATGATCTCTTCGGAAAACCGGTTCCCACTTTTCCGGATCATGCTCTAGTCGCGCCTGTTTACGTAACCATGGCGCGTTGCGGGAATAGCGGCTTGCGGTGGATCAATACGAGATCGCGGCCCCCCAACCCGGCCGTTAGCCGTACCAGTCGCCTGAAGTGCCATTCGGCGCATATGTTTTCGAGGCGACCGTGGCGGCGATGATATAGGAATCTCATAAAGACGAGCCCCGTTCAGCGCGTCGATTCCGGCAGGCACGCTCTGTTCTCGCTTGCTCGCGGAATTTTCGGACGGCGCCATATTCTCTACGCCCGCAGAATGACGCCTTGATTGAGCGGGCCTCCGGGATCGGCTTGCAACGGCACCACGATCGCGAACCGGTGGCCGGTCGAAAAACCGGTTGATTGCGGTTCCGGCCCTCGATCGGGGCATCCCACAGAAAGCCTATAACAAGGCATTCCGCTCCATCCCGAAATCCTATTTCGCCATCGCTATATTGCGGCCGGTGCAAGGCCTTCCACCCAGACCAAAAGCGGCTTTGGCGAGCGCCTTGCGACCGGCCGACGGTATGAACCTTGCTTGATTAAGTCGCGCAGCCGCGCCGAAAGATATTATTTTTTAACCTCGTGGGATAGCGGCAATGTCAGTCAAGTTCGCGAATGTTTTTTCCTCTTCGGAGAGCGCGGGGACGGCGTGCCTGATCCGCAAACTGACGCTGGCGGCCCTCGCCTTGATCGCGCTTGCGGGATTAGCCGTCAGTCCGGCGAAGGCGGAGAACCCCGACATCAGCAGCCGGCGCGCCTCCGCGCGGACCGATTTCACCAACGACGAAATCAAGGACGGCTTTTTCAAGATCGCGTTCGGCGCCGAATTGCAGCTCGACAAGCCAGCCGAGCGCGTGCGCAAATTCGACGAGCCGATCAGGATCTTCGTGGAGGGCCACGGGTTGCCCGACCGGCGTCCGCAGATCGCCGCCATCGTTGACGATATTCGGGCGCATGTGAACCATCTCGACGTCGCCATCACCAACGACCGCCGGGAGGCCAATTTCGTGGTCCGGCTTGTCGCCGACCGCAATCTGGACCGGACCATTCGTACGCTGTACGGCAAGGACAGGGCGAAGCAGATTCAACAATCGCTCAGCCCGCAGTGTTTGTCCGGTATCGGCAAGGATGAGCGCTTTCGCATCCGCCGCGCGGAAGCGATCCTGCCGGTCGACGCCGGGGATTTCACCTTTTACGACTGCGCCTATGAGGAACTGCTGCAGGCGCTTGGCGCCATCAATGACGACAGCTCGGTGCCCTGGACCATGTTCAACGACGAGGTCCAGATGGGCTTCTTCGACGTCTACGACCAGTATCTTCTCAACATCCTGTATGACCCGCGGATTCGCCCGGGCATGACCAAGGACGAGGTCGATGCGCTGCTGCCCGAGGTGCTGTCGACGGCGCGCACATGGGTCCGCGATGTCAACTCGCCGCGGCACGCTGCCGGCACGCTGCATCGGCAGGTCGAGAACGACTAGCGCACAGCGCCGCAATCCCGCGCCATCAGCATCGATGGCTCGCAAATTGAGCTGTTAAATCGCCAACCTCAGTGCTGGTGGTTTCGCGCAGACGAGGACGAATATTCGGTAATTCCGTAGTCGTTTCGCTTGGTCTGCCCCTGATTGGCAGCTACCTGATTCGCCGTCCGGGAATATTTCGACGGCGCGCTGGCTGACGCGCCCGCCTGGGCGCTGTCGGATACAAGGAGCGCTCCGGAAAGAATGGTGAGTGCTCCGGCGATGACGGCAAGATTTCGATACATTGCAGCCTCCATTTGGCTTGAGACAACCCAAACGAACTGGCCTGGACGTTTCCTGGTCGATGTTCGACGCCTTGCAGGCGCCTTGTTGTCTCTGCCGATGATGATGGTAGCAACCTTGGGTAAGCGCAAGGAACAAACAGTGTTTGCACAAAAGATCAGCAGCCAAGCGCGCCACTCAAAAAGCGTGCAAGATAGGCTGCCGAACGCCGCGACCGCGCCGATTCAGCTTTGACCGCTAAGCCAATTCTCCCGGCGAGGCCGGTTCGGCGACCCCCCGGACCCCGCTGAGAATCCTTACTGAGCTGGCTTGCCCGCTGTCTTCGGAGGGTCAGCCTGGCGGGCCTGGCCCCAGGGATCGTAAGGCTGTTTGGGCGTTGGAATTCGGTCCAGCGCCGCTTTATAGGCCTTTTCATCGATCTTTGGCTTGTTTTCGGTGGGAGGCCCCCCTCTCCCGCCCTTCTTGCCCATCCCCTGCGAATACGCCGGAACGGCCAGCAACGAGATGATCGCCGCAACGACGATAGGTATTTTGATCGCCTTCGCTCCGCCGCTCATGGCCTTTCTCCTCGTCCGTGATGCCCCATTGAACCCCAGACTTTGCGATCGCGACACCCCTTTCCTTCATCCGGCGAGGGAAAAGCGGTCAGGCCGTGCGACGACGCTCCGCGCCAAAAAGAGTAAGTATTCCTGTCACTTAATTTATCCATATAAATAAAATAACCCATTGCTGCTGCACCGCGATGAGAGATACCTTTTTAAGCACAACTGATGCAGGAATGTGCGATGCGCCTGAACATGAATCTGCAAGCAAACCCAACGAATAGGATCGGAAAATCGGATCCCAAATTGCCTAGCCGGGTCTGGATCGGAGGCGTTGCTGTTCGAACGCTTTTTCTGATCGTGCTGACGATCATGACCGCGCGCGTGGCGAGCCCCCAGATGGAACGTCTCTCGTCGCTCTACGAAACGCCGGGCGATCTCATCCGCGTGCTGATGGGTCTCGGTGTTTGTGCGTGGTTTATCGTCAATCTTTTCATCCTGCCCAAGGACGCCGGTGCGTACCGGACATGGATGTATCTCGGCCTTGCGGTTATCCCGCTGTCGGTGCTCTGCGCTGTCGTCGTCTGGTAAGCGCGTTCACCGCTCCGATTTTTCTTTTGCCGGCTATGAGCCGCCGATGGTGGTTGCGTCCGCGCGCTCCAATGAATTCAACATGGCACTCTGTGGCGGCTGGCAAGGCCGGCGCGCAGGTTCGCGTCAGGTCGCGCGAATCGTCTTTTGCGGCTTACCGGCCCGACCACATCGGAGACTTCGGGCCGCCGTAGTAGCGCATCTGAGCTGTGCGTTCAGCCTTCTTCGGACTAGCAGCCTCGACATCGCTGATACATCCGGCGAACGCGGCACAGAGCGCCGCAGCTGCAATCACTAATCCGATTCTTCGCCCGAACACGGAAACAATCATCGCTCCCCTCAAGGAATGACCTGCTCTCTCGCAAGACAGAGCAGTATCCGAAGGTCGCTCCAATCAACCCAGGCGACCCCTCTGTTTTTGGCGACGACGGGTCAATTCCAGTGGAATTTGTAGTTGACGCCGACCAGGGCCGTTTGCGCGGTCTGTTTGACATTCAGAACCTCGCCGGGCTGGAGCAGGCCCGGAGCCGCGGTGAAATGCTGGCCTGAGGTGTCCTCGATCCACATATAACTGTATTCCGCGAACACCGACCAGTTGCGTGTGAACATCCATTCACCGCCGATGCCGATGTTCATTCCGGGCAACGTGAAGCTCGAGGATTCGGAGAGAGCACCGCTGGGCTGGAGCACTTGGTTTTTGTCTTGCATCCATGACACGCCGACTTTCAGGTAACCAAGAAAGGCTGGTGTCCAAAGATATCCGAACCTGCCGGACATCGTGTAAATGCCCTTAAGATCATTGGTCTCCGAGAAAGTCGGGAAAGCCGTGAGGGCATGCGAACCCTTGATGCCGCCGAAGTCGAACGAGCCCCCCACGCCGAACACTAAATTGCCGGTCTGAAAGTCGCAGCCGGCCTGACCGCCACCAATAAAGCCGCTGTCATTTTCACTGCCGTAGACCGCAAAAGCGGGGACGGCCGGATCTTGCGATACCCGGGACGTATCCATTCGGGTCCAGCCGCCGCCGGCGTTGCCGCCAATGTAGCATCCGGTCCAATTGTACAGAGGCGCGGCCACCGGGACAGCCTTGACCGCCATATCTGCGGCTGAGGCGAAACCCGTCGCACCCAGACCAATAAAAATCCCCGCGGCCAAAGCCAGTTTCGTCTGTCGGTACATAAAATCCCCCTGCAATCCTAAATCCGATTCTTCGTCTCACCGTGGAAGCAGTCGTCGCTTCCCTCAAAGGATGGTGCTGCTCTCTCACAAGACAGAGCAGGACCGAAGGTCGCGCCTATCAACCGAGGCGAGCCCTCAATATTTCGCGACGACGGGACCTCCAAACTTGTAGTCCAGGCCGAGCGTCACGACCGAGTAGGTGCTGTTAACACTGTAAGGAAGCTGTCCGTTCGGCGTGAGCGGATTGCCCGTACGGTCATACTTGCCAAGATCGTAATAGCGATATTCGAGCTTTCCGATCAGATTGTTGGTGATCGCGTAGGCGATGCCGCCACCCGCGGTCAGGCCGCTTTGGTGATTGGTAAACTGATCAACAGGGAATCCAGGCGCGGTGCTGGTATGAAGGATATCCCCGAATGCCCAACCGCCTGTGAAGAACAGCAGCAAGCGGTCGACGGCGACGCCACCTCGGGCTCGAAGCGTGACGCCCCAGCGCAAGTTGCTCTGATCGACCACGCCGAGCTGCTGGGTGGCATCACTACCCTTGATGCCGGACCAGAAGCCATCGGTTTCGAAACCGGTTATGTAGTTGCCGCTTTGCCAGTTGTAGCCGAACTCGCCGCCACCGGTGACCCCCGTCGAGTCATAATTGACCGTGTAATTTGCGGCACCGGTCGGACCATTGGCGTTGTTATAATTGTGGTTGCCTAAGCCGCCTCCGCCGAACCCGCCGACGTAGAAGCCGGTCCAGTCATAGACTGGCGCGGCGACCACGGGCGCCTTGGCGTAAGGCAGATCGGCACCGAGCGCTGGTGACACCAGGCCCAGAACACCGAGCGAGACGGTGGTGAGAAGTATTCGCTTCATTGTTTACCCCTGTCGAATTTGTTCTGCCGAAACATCTGGCGGTGCGAACCGCCGCGACCTTTCCGTGCTTCAGAAGTGAAGGATGAGATCTGCCGCACCGACGAGGGCGTAGTTTCTGGTGGGCGCAATGCCCAGGTTCGAGTTGCCATTGAACGCAAAGGCGTCGAGCGACTTGTAATAGGTAAACTCAGGCCTGATCTCGATCTGCGGCGAGAACCAGTGCTGCCAGCCGATACCGGTCTCGACGTACCGGGTCTTGGTGCCGGTGCGCTGCCCCTGCTCATCGTCATAGAACTCGCCGCGCCAGGAGATATTATCCAGCGGCGTCGGCTTGTAGTTCAAATAGTACACATAGGTCTGCGTAGTTGCGCGACAGGCGAGCACGACCGCATTGCTACACTGCGCCAGGCCCGGCGAGTTGAATGGCATATATTGCGGCGAGAACGGCGTGCCTCCGTTTGTCCAGAGACCGTTTGGTCCTACGACGGCAGGATTCAGCGCATTGGGCACATTGTTTTCATGCACGTTGTACGACTCGAACGAGATGTGCCACTGATCGTTGAACTTGTGATAATAGGTTATTCCGATCCATTGCAGGTTGTTGTAACCCCACTGGCCGCCATTGAGGGCGTCTCCCACCACGTAGACGTTGTCGTTGCCGCT
>JBKQRS010000449.1:0-12135 GCA_052143915.1 Bradyrhizobium sp. | reverse complement strand
GCCGGCGCCAACCGTGTAGCCATTGCTATGGCCGCCGGAGAACGCGAATGCGGTCGGAACGCCCGCGAGCGTCACGGACTCGTTGTTGTCGGAGTAGGCATAGCCGCCCTTCACGTAGAGCAGGCCCGGACCCCAGGTGTAGCCGATGCGGCCGGTCACCGAACCCAGCGCGCGCTGGTTGTTGGTGTAGGCGTATCCGCCGGGGAAGAGGACGCTGTTGTTGTTGCTGCCAAGCCAGCTGTACTGACCTTCGACACCGAGGACCCAATTGGGGGCGAACTGGTAGTCATAGCCAGTCTGCAGACCGCCGAGGAAGCGGCCGTCACCGTTGTTGCCGGTGGTCAGCCCACCGAAATTGTTGTCGCCGCTGAACGCGCCACCGATGTGGCCGCCGATGTAGAAGCCGGTCCAGTTGTAGATCGGAGCGGCGTAAGCCGGAGCCTTGGTGTAGGTGCGGGCGGGAAGATCGGCTGCAAGTGCTGGCACGGTCGCGCCGAGGGCGACGAGGGCCACATTAGCCAGTAGAAACTTCTTCATGAGTTTGTTCTCCAGAGTGTTCTTTGGGTTTTCAGAGCGGGCGCATTCTGCGTCGTCTATGGCGCGCACTTAGACAGCTTTTGTCTAAAAAGCTGTCACTCATCCGCCACACTCGGCAACAACCCAACCTCTTGGGGAACAACGAGTTTCTGTGCTTAATGGAGCCTTAATCAGACCTAAAAGAAGCCTTAATTTTGGTCCGCCGCGGATGGCGCGGCTGCCACAGGGGGAACTGAAAATGTCGATTTTCGATTGCCCGCCAATGTCCCGACCAAGAGGTTCGGCAACATCGCGCCGGCGGCCTTTGCGAAAAACACATGGTTAAGAAACTGTTCACGTCTGTCTGACAGGTTCGTGATCGATACTTCAAACGTTTTCAATGCAGGCAACTCATGAATATTTCCGGGATCGCTTCTTCTTCCACGCTTCATGCAGTCTCCGGCGCAAGCTCTGGCGCCCCGCCGCAGCAAAAGATGTCGAGCCTGTTCGATTCGATTGACACCAGCGGTTCGGGCAGCATCACGCAGTCCCAATTCGAGCAGGCATTCCAGACCAAGAATCCTCCTGCGGTTTTCCAGAAGCAAGGCGCGGATGCGATCTTCGCCCAACTTGATCCGACGGGCACCGGCAGCGTATCGAAGCAGGATTTCGTCTCGACGATGTCCAAATTGATGGCATCGCTCCGGGCCGACGGCTCGGCATCATCGGGCTCGCAGGCGGCCGATTCATTGACGGCGAGCCTGCAGGCGCTGAATCAGATCAATCCCAGCAACGTGCCGCCCACGGCACCGCCAGGCACATTGATCAACCAAAGCGCGTGAGCGGCGGTTCGCTGCCGCAAGAATTCCCGTCTTCGTCGATCACGAGGTGACGAACGCCGAGGTCGTGGAGCCAGGTGGCTCCAGCGCGTCCTTTCAACATCGCCGCCGTCGACAGACTGCCTGCGACCAGGCAGCGATCCGAGATAACGGTAACTGACGAAAGTCCGTGGGCAGGCCATCCGGTTCGCGGATCGAGGATATGGCAATAACGCCGGCCGTCGACCTCGATGAAACGTTCATAGTCTCCACTGGTGGCGAGCGCGCCGCTCCGCAGCGCGATCTCGGCAGCCAGCCTGTCAGCCGCGCGCGGATGCCGGATGCCAATTTTCCAGGGAAGGCCGTCGGGTTGCGGACCAACCACGCGAATATCGCCCCCCAGATCGATGAAGCCGTGACGCATGCCAAGGTCCTCACAGACCTCCGCAGCGCGATCGGCCGCATATTCCTTGCCCAAGCCGCCAAGATCGAGCTCCATGCCAGGTCGGCGGAAGTGAAGCCGGCTATTTGCAAGGATCACGTTGTCGAGGCCGATGAAGGGCAATACCGCGTCGATCGATTGCTGATCGGGCAAACGCGAAACCGAGAAGTCCCAAACCGCGCGAAGCCGTCCTGAGGTAATGTCAAAAGCCCCATCGCTCTTCGCAAAGCAGGCCTTTGCGAAGGCCATCAAACCCGAGGTCTCTGCGTCGATGTCGATCACGCCGCCGGTCGCCGCGACCTTGTTGATCCGCGCAAGTTCGCTGTCGCTGCGGTAGCGCGAATAGCGCGCCTCGATCCGTCTTATTTCCTGCTCGGCGGCGACCGCCAACCGTTCGACGCTGCTGGCCGTTCCTCCGTAGAGGTGAAGCGCACAATCGGATCCCATCGCATAGAATTGATGCAGCAGCGAGAGCATCGCGCAAGACTATCTGAGTCGGCGGCGGATTCGTACAAGACATGCATTCGGTTGGGTCACACCCCTAGCGCCTGGTAAAGGCGGCAGGACGCGCGAAAGGCCGAACTCTCGGACCGGGATCGTCGAACGGGCTTATCGGCAGCAACAGGAAGGAGAAAACCTGGAAAGATGGTGCTGCCAGACAGCATTGAGGTCTCGCTCCATGCGGCCTGCGTTGATGCACATCAATGCTGTCAGGCACGACGTCTGATCAGGTTTGGTTTTCCTCTCTTGGGCGCATGCTTCTCATCGAGGGGTCTGAAAGTTCAAGTTAGTTGGAAATAGGAGGCGGGCCATGGGCATCGCAATTACTCTCGCGCAATATCTCGCCGAGCGAGGCGTTAAGTACGACGTGGTGGAACATCCGCATGCGGTGACAGCTTCGGAGAGCGCCAAGACGAGCCATATATCGCTCACTCGCCTGGCCAAGGCGGTGGTGCTCAAGGGAGAGGACGGCTTCATGCTGGCGGTATTGCCGGCCTCCAGTCACATCCAGTTCGGCCAACTCCGCAAGCAGCTTGGAGCCGATGTGGATATGGCCAATGAGGAGCAGATCGAAACGCTCTTCGTCGATTGCGAACCAGGTGCCGTGCCTGCGCTCGGTGCCGCATATGGGCTCAAGGTCATCGTCGACGATAGCTTGGCGAACGAGCCGGAGATTTATCTGGAGGGCGGCGATCATGCCAGCCTGGTTCATATCAGCGGGAGCACATTTCAGGAGCTTCTGCCCGATGCCCGGCATGCGCGGTTCACTGAAGCTGCTTGAGGCCCAGCGTCGACAGACCGCCCTGCATCCAGTGCATGAGGGTGCGTCCTTTGTTGACGTTCCAGATCGTCCCTGCGGCGAACCAGGCGACGATTGCGATCGCGGCGATACCGATGAGCTCCGTCATGCAACGAGATGATAGCACACCCACGACCGGGTGGGGCCAAACGCTGCGCGAATTCCTTTACGGCATGACCACCTACGAGTTCGTGCAGCAGGCACTGGAAATGCGCGCCTCGATAGAAAAGCTGTTCATGGTCGGCGTGTTCGGCGACATGCTCGGGGTACCCATCCTGCCGTCGTACTATGGGCTGCGGCTGTTACCGTGGGTGGTGCCGGAGATCGAGGCATGGAAACGTGAAGTTCTTCGCGAGCGCGAGTTGGGTAGCGACCACGAGCATCACCTGCACGGATTATGAGAGGGAAACGGCTATGACCGACCAAGAAAAGGCAGAGGCGGAGAAGAGCTGGCTGGAGACCATCCGAGAGACCCTTTACGGAATGGCCGCCCACGACATGAGCCGCGCGGCGCTACGTACGCGCGCGTCGATGGAGCACCTCTTCATCCTCATTACCATGGGCGACCTGCTGGGCGTTCCGATCCTGCCGCCGTACTACAGCCTGCGGCTGTTACCTTATGTCGTGCCGCAAATCGCCACCTGGAAGCGGCGCATGTTGCGCGAGAAGGACGTCGCGGATGCGATGTTCTAGGGGGCGATGATGGGTTTCAAGGACATGTTTCTGCAGCATCCTGAGCGCCGGTACATCATGTTCGGCGGGGGCGGCGGAGTTGGCAAGACCACCTTTTCCGCAGCGGCGGCATACTGGCTTGCGAGCCAGGGCAAGAAGGTGCTCGTGTTCTCCGTGGACCCCCAGGCGTCGCTCACCGATATCTTCAAGCGCGACATCTTCGGCAAGGGGCCCGTGCAAATCATGGATAACCTCTGGGCCCAGGAGATCGACGCGGACAGCCACATCCGGAAATACCAGCAGGAAATCCGCCAGAAGATCCTGGACATGTACGGGATGCCGGCGGTGCCCGAGGAGATCGAGCATTACATCCAGGCGGCAAGTGCGGAGCCCGCGATGGAGGAGAGCGCCATGTTCGACGCCGTCGTGGACGTCGGTCATGAAGGGCGATTACGACTACTACATTTACGATCTCGTTCCCCTCGGTCACGCGCTCTACTACTTGTCAATGGCCAAGGTCTACGACGAGTGGATCAACAAGGTGACCAAACTTCGAGAGGAGATGCGCGAGTACGAGGAGATGGTGAGCCGGCTCCGGCGCGAGAAGGAGAGCGAGCAGGACCAGATCCTGCAAGAGCTGCTCTACATAAAGAACCGCATCAATACGTCGGCTGGAATCCTCACGGACAAGACGAAGACGGCCTTTTTCTTTGTGGTGATTCCAGAGGCCGGGATCATCAGCGACACGCAGAAGGCGGCCCGGATGTTCGCGCAGTTCAACGTGCCGGTGGCAGGCTACGTGGTGAACCGAGTCATCCCGCACGAGCTGCTGAACCAGAACATTCCGGAGTATCTGCGGCGCCGGATCGAGATGCAGGACCGCCATCTGAAGGATATCCGCACCACGTTCGACGACCAGGTGCTGGCGCTAGTACCGGAGATGGAGCGCGACGTCACGGGGCTGGCGATGATCGAGAAGCTCGCCACCATAATGTTTGCCTAGCGGAGGGTTGCCATGGCAGAGATCACAATGCCGATGGGCCGGTACCTCCGGGAGCATCCCACGCTGAAGTACTTCTTCTTCGGCGGGAAGGGCGGTGTAGGCAAGACCGTCTTCGCCGCCGCTGCCGCCATCGGGCTCGCTCGGCAGGGGCGCCGGACGCTGCTGGTGTCAACCAATCCCGTGCACAGTCTGACGAGCCTGTTCGGACAGGACATGCTCGGTAAGCACGTTGCAATCGAAGGCGTGCCCAACCTCTGGGCCTACGAGATCGACACCCGGCAGAGCATCGAGCGCAGCAAACAGGAGATCCGCGAGAAGATCCGCTGGTTCCTCAAGTTCGCGGACATTACTACCAAGGCTGACGACTTCGTCGAGTCGGCGACGATGAACCCTGCGTTCGAAGAGTCGGCGATGTTCGAGAACATGATCGATCTCATGTTCAAGAACGAGTATGACGTCTACGTCTTCGACACCGCCCCCACCGCCAACGCGCGGCGCCTGCTCGGCATGTCCAAGGTCTACGCGCTGTGGGTCAACAAGATGCTCAAGAGCCGCGAGGAGGCTCGGACCCTGCGGGAGCTGCTCTCCTTCACGAAGAAGAAGGAGGAGGATCCGCTGTTGACCTATCTCGTCTCCTTCCGCGACCGCATGGAGCACGCGCGCGTGCTGCTCACAGACCCGGCGCTCACGACGTTCTTCTTCATTACGTTGCCGGAGGCGCTGCCCATCGCCGTGGTTACGCGCTTCATCCAGTGGTTCAAGGACTTCGGGATTCCCGTGGGCGGCGTTCTCGTCAACATGGTCATCAACCCAGCGTCCGTTGGCCCGGACACCGCCGAGTTCGTGAAGACCCGCATGGCCATGCAGCAGGAGCACATGAAGACAATCTGGAAAGAGTTTGGCGACAGTGTCCGCGCTATCGTGCCGCTGTTCGAGACCGAAGTCCGCGGCGTACCGATGCTTCAACGCCTGTGCGACGCCATATTCGAGGCCGACGGCGCGAAGCCCACCGGTGACAGCGCAGGCCGGCCGCACGAAGTCGGAACACGCGCATGATCGCTCCGGGGCCCAGGCGCGCCTGACCACCACGTCGGGGCCAAGCTTAGGCTCGACGCTGATCGTGGCTCCTGAGCTTGACCCACGTCAAAGTCACCCGAAACCGACAATGTATCTTGTTGCTGAGGAATTGCCTCGAGGTCAGCCATGGAATGGCAACGTATCCGGAAGCGCCCCGAGGACTACGTCGGCGCCAACCTTCAAGATTACGAAGAGTACGCCAAGCAATTTGCTTGGCCACAGGCGCGGGCGCTCCTCGATGGCCTGCCGGGTGGCGGGCTCAGTATCGCGCATGAGGCGCTCGACCGACATGTCTTGGCTGGTCGCGGGCAGAAGCTGGCGCTGCGCTGGATTGGTCGTGACGACCAGATTCATGACTACAGCTACTCGGCACTGGGCGCCGCGGCGAACCGGTTTGCGAATGTCTTGATGCAGCGTGAGGTAGCCAAGGGAGATCGCGTTTTTTCGTTGCTTGGCCGCGTGCCCGAACTCTACATCGCCGCTTTCGGCACACTCAAGAATGGCAGTGTCTTCTCGCCATTGTTCTCAGCATTCGGGCCGGAACCGATCAAAGCCCGCATGGCGATCGGCAATGCAAAGGCGCTCATTACTTCCGAGGCATTTTACCGGCGGAAGATCGAGCCCTGGCGAAAGGAACTTGCGAGTTTAGAACATGTCTTTCTGACTGAATGCTCAAGCAGCCTTCCATCGGGCACGATCGATCTGGCGGCAGCGTTGGCGCAAGTGCCGGATTCGTTCGAGATTGCACGGACGAGTCCCGAAGACATGGCCTTGCTTCACTTCACAAGCGGGACGACCGGACGGCCAAAGGGGGTCGTGCATGTCCATGAAGCCGTCGTCGCTCATCATATCACCGGTCAGCTCGCGCTCGATCTGCATTCGGATGACATATTTTGGTGCACTGCCGACCCGGGATGGGTGACGGGGACATCCTACGGCATCATCTCGCCGCTCACCAACGGCGCGACCATGATCGTCGATCAGGCCGAATTCGACGCGGAACGCTGGTATCGTATCCTGCAGGAGCAGAAAGTCTCTGTTTGGTACACGGCGCCAACGGCTATCCGGATGTTGATGAAGGTGGGGGCCGAGATCACCAAGCGGTATGACTTGTCCAAGCTGCGTCTGATGGCAAGCGTCGGTGAGCCGCTCAACCCCGAGGCCGTGGTTTGGGGCGTCCAGGCCTTCGGCAAACCATTCCATGACAACTGGTGGCAGACCGAGACCGGCGGAATCATGATCTCCAACTACCCCTCGATGGACGTGAAGCCGGGTTCGATGGGCCGCCCATTGCCTGGCATCACGGCCGGCGTCGTTGAGCGCGTTGAGGGCGGCACAGTCCGCGAAATCACAAAGCCGATGGCGATGGGCGAACTCGCGCTGCGCCCGGGCTGGCCGTCGATGATGCGCGCTTATCTCAACGAGGAGGAACGCTACCGGAAATGCTTCGTGGGCGGCTGGTATCTTACCGGCGACCTCGCGATGCGCGACGAAGAGGGTTACTACTGGTTTGTTGGCCGCGCGGACGACGTCATCAAGAGCGCCGGCCATCTCATCGGCCCGTTTGAAGTGGAAAGCGCGCTGATGGAGCATCCGGCCGTTGCCGAGGCAGGCGTGATCGGCATTCCCGACCCGACCATCGGCGAGATGGTCAAGGCCTATGTTGCGCTCAAGGACGGCTTCAAGCCCAGCGAGGCGCTGCGTAAGGAATTGCTCGGCCATGCACGCCAGCGTCTCGGCCCGGCAGTCGCCCCGAAGGACATCGCGTTCCGCCAGAATTTGCCGAAGACACGCAGCGGCAAGATCATGCGCCGCTTGCTGAAGGCCCGTGAGCTGGGCCTGCCAGAGGGAGACATTTCGACGCTCGAAAGCGAGGAGCGATGACCGCGCCAACTGACAAACCGCGTCTGTCGCGCGAACACATGCTGGGTTTGTTGACGCAGATGATTCGTATTCGTCGCTTCGAGGACAAGTGCGCCGAACTCTACACACAAGAAAAGATCAGGGGGTTTCTGCACCTCTATGACGGCGAGGAAGCGGTTGCGGTCGGCGTCATCCCGGTGTTGGAGAAACGTGATCGGATCGTAGCCACCTACCGCGAGCATGGGCAGGCGCTGGTGCGCGGCGTGCCGATGACCAAGGCCCTTGCAGAGATGTACGGAAAACAGGAAGGCTGCAGCCACGGACGCGGCGGCTCCATGCACCTGTTCGACCGGGCGACAAATTTCTATGGTGGCAATGCCATTGTGGGTGGCGGTCTGCCGCTGTCAATCGGGCTCGCGCTCGCCGATCGCATGCGGGGCAGCGACATCGTGACGGCTTGTTTCTTCGGGGACGGCGCTGTTGCCGAAGGTGAGTTTCACGAAGCGATGAATCTGGCCGCACTCTGGGGGCTGCCGGTCCTGTTCGTGTGCGAAAATAATCTTTACGCCATGGGAACGGCCTTGGCTCTGTCGGAATCGGAGACCGATATCCAGCGCAAGGCGGCCTGCTACCGGATCGCTTCCGAGGCGGTCGACGGCATGGATGTCATCGCCGTCGAGGCTGCCGCCCGTCGGGCGGTGCACGAAGTGCGCGAGAGCCGTAAGCCCTATTTCCTGGAATGTCGGACCTATCGGCTGCGCGCGCATTCGATGTTCGATGCTCAGCTCTATCGCGACAAGGCCGAGATCGAGGCTTGGCGGCACAAGGACCCGATCCTGCGCTATCAGGCCTGGCTGGAGGCCAATCACATGGTTCATGCGGACGAGTTGGCGCGTATCGAGGCCGAGGTGGCGGCTGAGATCGCCGAGGCGGTCGCATTCGCCGAGGCCGGAACGTGGGAGCCGGTCGAGCAACTCACCCGCTTCACTTACGCGGATAAAGCGCGGGAGCCTGTCGGCGAGGCAATATGGCACAAGTGACGACACAACCAGCAGCGACCGAGATCACCTACCGCGACGCGATGCGCGAGGCAATCCGCGATGCGCTGGGCCGCGATAAAAGCGTGTTCCTCATGGGCGAGGACGTCGGACGCTACGGTGGCTGCTACGCGGTGAGCAAGGGCTTGCTGGCCGAGTTCGGCCCCGAGCGGATCCGCGATACACCCCTGTCGGAATCCGGCTTCACCGGCGCCGGCATCGGTGCGGCGATGGCCGGCATGCGCCCGATCGTAGAGTTGATGACGGTGAATTTCAGCCTCCTCGCGCTCGACCAAATTCTCAATAGCGCGGCCACGGTGCGCCACATGTCGGGAAATCAGTTCGGCGTGCCGCTCGTTATCCGCATGGCGACCGGGGCCGGCCGTCAGGTTGCGGCTCAGCATTCGCACAGCCTCGAAGGCTGGTATGCGCATATTCCCGGCATCAAGGTGCTGGCACCGGCAACCGTAGAGGATGCGAGAGGCATGTTGTGGACGGCTTTGGAGGAGCCTGATCCGGTGCTGATCTTCGAAAACGTCATGCTCTACAACATGACGGGCAAGCTGGCGGCTAACGCTGGCCCGGTTGAAATCGACAGGGCTGCAGTTCGGCGTCCCGGGCGCGATATTTCGCTCATCACCTATGGCGGTTCGCTGTGGAAGACGCTCGAAGCCGCCACCGTCCTCGCTGGCGAGAATATTGACGCCGAGGTCATTGATTTGCGCAGCCTGAGGCCGCTCGACGATGCGACCATCATGACGTCGGTCGCCAAGACGCGCCGGACGGTCATCATCGACGAAGGTTGGCGGAGCGGCAGCCTGTCGGCGGAAATAGGCTTGCGTATCGTTGAGCAGGCATTCTGGGAACTCGACGCCCCAATCGGTCGCGTGTGCAGCGCGGAGGTTCCGATTCCATATCCCCGCCACCTCGAGAGCGCGGCGATCCCGCAGGTGCCCAAGATCGTCGCGGCCGCCAAGGCTGCACTTGGGCGAACGTAGAGGGGATGCCGTGGTCGATTTTCGCATGCCCTCCCTCGGCGCAGATATGGAAGCAGGCACGCTGGTGGAATGGCTGGTCAAACCCGGCGATCCGGTCAAGCGTGGCGACGTCGTCGCAGTCGTCGAGACGCAGAAAGGCGCGATCGAGATCGAAATCTTCGAGGCCGGCAAAATCGAGCAAATTCTCGTCGATCTCAACACCAAGGTGCCAGTCGGGACGCCGCTGGCGCGAATCCGAACCGAACTCGAAGAACCGCTTGGCGCTGTCGTAGCCGCTGCGCCGCCGGCAGCGCCAACCGTCCCGCTCGCAGTGCCGCCTTTCGTGCGGGCGCTGGTTGCGCCGCCACCGCCACCGTCCGTCGCGCTAGCCGCAGCGCGCGTGCGGGTATCGCCAGCCGCGCGGCGGCTCGCCGGGCTGCACGGGATCGACCTCTCGGCAGTGACCGGAAGCGGTCCCGCGGGGGAGATCACCTATGCCGACGTCGAGCGCGGTCTTGGCAAGGCCGTCGCTCCGCCGGAAAAGAAGCGAGCGCTGTGGCTTGATCTCGATGCGATGCGAACCGCCATTGCCGCCGCGATGGCGAGATCGAAGCGAGAAATTCCGCACTATTATCTCGAGCACCAGGTCGACGTCACGGCCTGCGAGCAATGGCTAACGCAAAAGAACGCGACGCGGCCGCCCGACAGCAGATTACTGATCGGAGCGCTCGCCATCAAAGCGGCTGCCTTGGCCGCGCGCCGCTTCCCCGCTTTCAACGGCTTTTACCGTGATGGCAAATTCGAACCGGCGAGCGCGGTGCATGCTGGCGTTGCAATCGCCATTCGTGGCGGCGGGTTGGCGGCGCCAGCGCTGCATCAAGCTGATCAAATCCCGGTCGACGAGCTGATGGCGGGTATGCGCGATCTCGTTCAACGTACCCGAGCCGGTCGTATTCGCAGTTCGGAGCTCTCCGATCCGACAATCACGGTTACGAGTCTTGGGGAACGCGGGGTCGAAACACTATACGGCATCATTTATCCGCCGCAGGTGGCGATTGTCGGTTTCGGCAAGATCGTGACGCGGCCATGGGTTATTGACGGCGCCATTGGGCCGCGCTCGGTTGTCACCATCACGGTGTCTGCCGACCATCGGGTCAGTGACGGACACGCGGGCGCGTTGTTCTTGGCCGAAATCGGCAGGCTGCTGCAGGAGCCAGAAAAGCTATGAATGACCTCGACATTCGCAAGGTGGTGCAGGAAGAGCTCAACAATATCGCACCCGAAGTTGATCTGGCGACCATCGACCCTGCCGCGGACTTGCGCGAAACCTTCGACATCGACTCCATTGATTTCCTGAACTTCATCACTGCGATCCACCATCGCCTCGGCGTCGACATACCGGAGCTCGACTATCCGAAGCTTATCACACTCGACGGCGCAGTCGCATACATCGCGGCGAAACTCGGATCGAGCAAGACGTAAACATTAAGGGAGTTGCCGACCCGGCTGGCTGATTTGGCCACGGTCTGGTCGCCGGGATACGACGGTGGAAACGCGGGTGGCCGCTGTCGGCGTGCGGAGATTGGGGTTGGTGGTGCGCCCGACGAGCATGGCTTTATGGCTTTCGACGCCGAGGTGGAACGCCTTGCGTGGACAAGGAACGCCGAAAAATGGTGCTGCCAGACAGGATTGAACTGTCGACCTCTCCATTACCAATGGAGTGCTCTACCACTGAGCTACGGCAGCATGCCCCGGATCACGAGAATCGGCCAAAAGGGCCCCCTACAAGGCGGGCCGATCCTTGCCACAAGGCCCGGGGGCGCGCAAGCGCGCCGACCTGCCCGCGGCGTCTTCCGGAGGAAAAATCAGGGCCGGCTGCCCGTTGCCGCCCCAAAGAGCCTTAATTGCTGGTCGGATCTGGTTCCCGGTTTCTTCGCCCGGTGCCGCCGACGATCGGGCGGATTGTGACCTGAATTCGATCAAAATTCTCGAAATTCTGCCCCACCGCCGTCGGCACCGGCGGGGTTACCGTCCGCCAGCGATCGGCGATTGCACCAACGGCGAGCGAAACACAATATGTTCTGACAATAGCGAGGCCGGCAGGTCGTGGTCATCCAGCGCGACGATGCCAACCGTCGCGGGCTCGTTGCGGCCAAGGCGCCGGCGCGTGACTTCGCCCATCGGTTTTTCCCGGTCATACAGGTACACAATGAAGGATGAGAAGGATAAATTTCAGGCGCAATCCGGAAAGCCGGCCAAGGACCTGCGCCGGGAGCGGCTGAAGCACGCCCTACGCGAAAATCTCAAGCGGAGAAAATCGCAGGCGAGGGGACGAGACGATTTCACGATCGCGTCTTCCAATTCCGATGACGTCTCACCACATGACCGCAGCGAAAAAAAACCGGGCAAATAGCCGGTTGGCTCGCCGGG
>JBKQRS010000448.1:0-10209 GCA_052143915.1 Bradyrhizobium sp. | reverse complement strand
CCAGCGTGGTCATCAGGATAGGCCGAAAACGCAGCAGGCAGGCCTCGCGGATCGCATCGAGCGAAGTCAGGCCGCGTGCCCGCTCGGCATCGAGTGCGAAGTCGATAATCAGGATCGCGTTCTTCTTCACGATGCCGATCAGCAGGATCACTCCGATCATGGCGATGATGTCGAACTGGGTGTGAAACAGCATCAGCGCCAGAACCGCACCGACGCCGGCCGAGGGCAGCGTGGACAGGATTGTCAGCGGATGGACGAAGCTCTCATAGAGCATCCCGAGCGAGATGTAGATTGTCGCAAAGGCCGCTAGGACAAGAAACGGCTCGCTGCTGAGCGATTCCTGGAATATTTTGGCGGCGCCCTGGAACGAGCCGCGGATCGTCGCCGGAACCCCGATGCGGTTCATCGTCTCCTCGATCGTCGTCACCGCCGTGCCCAGCGAAACGCCTTGCGCGAGATTGAACGAGATTGTGTTGGCGACCAGAACCCCCTGATGATTGACGACAAGCGATGTCTGGCCCTGTCCGGATCGGGTGACACTTGACAGCGGAATCATGGTCTCCTGGCTGGTCGAGACCGCCGTCCCGGTCGATGATGCGGCTTTGCCGGTGGCGCCGATCGAGTTGGTCGCGAGATTGCGGACGGCGCTGGCTGCGACCGAATTGACAGACTGGGCCTGCGTCGACGACACCACCGTCCCGGCCACGGCATTGGTCATTTGCGAACCGCTGGCCGGTCCGCCCAAGGTGCTGACATAAACGTCCTTCAAGGTCTGCGGGTTCTGCAAGTGCTCCGGCGCCACCTCCATGATCACGTGGTACTGGTTGCGCGCCACGTAGATCGTCGAGACCTGACGCTGACCGAAGGCATCGTACAGCGTGTTGTCGATCTGGCTGACCGTGACCCCGAGCCGCGAAGCGGTATCGCGGTCGATGGTCACGCTGGCCTGGAGGCCCTTGTTCTGCTGGTCGCTGCCGACGTCGGCAAGCGTCGGCACGGTCTGCAGCGCGGCGACGATCTTCGGCGTCCATTCGTTCAGCTCTTCGAATGTCGATCCCTGCAGCGTGTACTGATACTGCGCATTGCTTGAGCGTCCGCCGGCGCCGAGATCGCCCACCGCCTGCAGGAACAGCGTAGCGCCCGGCACCGCGGCGAGCTCGCCGCGCAGCAAGCCGATCACCTGGTCAGCCGACAGCTCGCGGTCGCGAAGCGGCTTCAGGGAGACGAACACGGTGCCGGAGTTGGTCGAGCCTCCGCCCGGGCCCTGCCCGCCACCGGTGAAGCCGACGGCGGTGTCGACCGCCGGATTGCTCCTGACGATGTCGACGAACTGCTTGAGCTTCCGCTGCATCAGCTGAAACGAGATACTTTGATCTGCCTGAATCGATCCGACCAGCAGTCCGGTGTCCTGTTGCGGAACGAAGCCCTTCGGAACAGCCGCGTAGAGATAGAAATTCAGGCCGAGAATTGCCGCCAGAACCAGCATCACAGAGCGCGGATGATGGAGTGCAACGGTGAGCGTCCGCCGGTAGAAGTTCAGCACCGCCTCGAAGACGCGTTCGCTCGCACGATAAATCCGTCCGTGTGGCCGGCCGCGCTCCCCGCGCAGCAGCGCAGCGCACATCATCGGCGACGTCGTCAGCGAAACCACCAGTGAGATCACGATGGCAACGGTGATCGTCATGGCGAATTCGCGGAACAGCCGGCCGACCAGGCCGCCCATCAGCAGGATCGGGACAAACACCGCAATCAGTGACACGCTCATCGACAGCACCGTGAAACCGACTTCCCTGGATCCCAGCAGCGCGGCCTCCAGCGGCGACCTTCCCGCATCGAGATGGCGGGAAATGTTTTCCAGCACGACAATGGCGTCGTCGACCACGAAACCGGTCGCGACCGTCAGCGCCATCAGCGAGAAGATGTTGAGGCTGTATCCAAGCAGATACATGACCGCAAAGGTCGCGACCAGCGACACCGATACCGCCGCCACCGGCACCAGCGTCGCCCGCCCGCTGCGCAGGAACGCGAACACCACGAGGATGACCAGAATCACGGCAATGATCAGCGTGATTTCGACGTCCCGCAACGAGGTCCGGATCGTAACCGAGCGGTCGACCGCGAGATTGACGTCGATCGCGGGTGAGACCGAAGCGCGCAATTGCGGCATCAGCGCCTTCACGCGGTCGACCATCCCGATGATGTTGGCGCCCGGCTGCCGGTATACGATCATCATGACCGCCAGCTTGCCGTTGGAAAGGCCGAGATTGCGCAGGTTCTCTACCGAATCGAGCACCTCGCCGACGTCTGTCAGTCGGACCGCAGCGCCGTTGCGGTAGGCAACCACCAGCGATTTGTAATCCGCGGCCTTGATGGCCTGATCGTTTGAATAGATCTGGTAGCGCTGGTCTCCGACGTCGATGCCGCCCTTCGGACTGTGGGCATTCGCGCTGCCGAGCGCCGCGCGGACATCTTCCAGACCGATGCCATACTTGTAGAGTGACTGCGGGGAGAGCTCGACGCGCACGGCGGGCAGCGAACCACCGCTGACGCTGACTTCACCGACGCCTTCGACCTGCGACAACTTCTGCGCCAGCACCGTCGAAGCGGCGTCATAGAGTTCCGCAGGCGTCAGCGTATCCGATGTCAGCGTGTAGATGAGGATCGGCGCCGATGCGGGATTGAACTTGCGGTAGGTGGGATTGCTCCGCAGCGAGGTCGGCAGGTCGGCGCGCGACGCGTTGATCGACGCCTCGACGTCGCGCGCAGCGCCGTTGATGTTGCGGTTGATGCTGAACTGCAGATTGATGCGGGCGGAGCCGAGCGAGCTCGATGATGTCATCTCGTTGACGTCGGCGATCTGGCTGAGGTGGCGCTCCAGCGGAGCCGCAACCGTGGTCGCCACGTCCTCAGGGCTCGCGCCCGGCAGCGTCGCCTGCACCGAAATAGTCGGGATATCGACATCGGGCAGCGGCGAGACCGGGAGCTTGAAAAAGGCGATGATGCCGGCCGCGACCAACCCGAATGTCAGCAGCGTGGTGGCGACAGGCCGACGGATGAACGGGCTTGAGAGAGACATCAGTGAACGTGATCCTCGTTGACCTTACACGCCGTAACGTGATCCGTCCAACGATCAGGATTTTTCGGACCCGGACGGCGCGGGTTCTGCACTCGAGATGGCAAGAGCGAGCCCACCGCAGGCTGCGCGCCAACAAAATCATGATTCAGGCGCTTTTTGGCATCAGGCGACGTCCAATCCGACACGATCCGCCAGGACGACACGACACCGTGCTGGAAGCGTGGGGGGATGGCGCAAGGAGTTGAATACTGATCGGTGGACGGCGCTCTTGTCCACGCGCTATTGGATGACGGCGGCGCGCGCTCGGCCGGAATTCTCCGCCGGACGTGGCCTTATGCTGCCCGGCCAATTGATGGTTTGTTCATGAGTGATACCCAATCCACCCCCGCCAATGCGTCGCCATCCACCAAGCGGTCCTTTGCGGCGATGCGCCATGGCGGCTTCCGCGCCCAGTTCATCACCTATGTGCTCGCCATGATGGCGGACAATATCGAGCACGTGATCAGCTACTGGATGGTTTACCAAAAATTTCACTCGCCGGCCTTGGCGGGCTTCGCCATCGTTTCGCATTGGCTGCCGTTCCTGCTGTTCTCGGTCGCCTCCGGCGCGCTGGCGGACCGCTTCGATCCGCGCCGGATCATCCAGATCGGCATGGCCCTTTTCATCATCGCATCGCTGAGCTGGAGCTATTTCTTCGTCACCGACACCTTGCAGATGTGGCAAGCCATGGTGATTCTGGTGATCCATGGCTGTGCCGGGGTGCTGTGGCAGACGCCGAACCAGATGCTGCTCTATGATATTGCGGGTCCGTCGGATCTGGAGAGCGCGGTGCGGCTCAACGCGATGGCGCGTTATCTCGCCGTGCTGGTTGGGCCGGGCGTGGGCGGCGCCATCCTGCTGGCGCTCGGGCCGGCACCGGGCATCATGCTCAATACCCTGTTCTATTTGCCGCTGGTGCTTTGGCTGGTGAACGCGCCCTATGGTCCGCGCTACCGCGCCGGTGCGCCCGCGCCGCGCCGTGCCGTCCGCGGACTCGGCGATATCGTGCAGACCGTGCGCGACATCAAAGGTCATTCCGTCATCGTCTCGATGACGCTGCTGGCCGGCGCGGCGTCGTTCTTCGTAGGCAATGCCTATAGTTCGCAAATGCCGGGCTTTGCCGACGATCTCGGCCATGGCGATCCCGGTGTTTCCTACAGTCTGCTGTTGGCCGCCGATGCCGCCGGCGGATTGCTTGCTGGTTTGGTGCTCGAAGGCAGAGGATTGCTGCCACCGCGGTCACGCACCGCGATTGTGCTCGGTATGCTGTGGTGCGTGGCGCTTGCGATCTTCTCGCTGGCGAACAGCTATCCGCTTGCGCTCGGCTTCCTGTTTGCCGCCGGATTCCTGGAATTGTCCTTCAACGCGATGGCGCAGAGCCTGGTCCAGATGAATGCTCCGCTCGACAAGCGCGGGCGCGTCATCGGTCTGTTCAACATGTCGAGCCTCGGCCTTCGTGCCTTCAGCGGCGTTTCCGTTGGCCTGCTCGGCAGCCTGATCGGCGTGCACTGGTCGCTCGCGCTGTCGGCCCTCGCCACGCTGGCGATCGCCGCCGGACTACTGGCACTGCCGTGAAAAGGCAGCGCTGCCACCCAGGCCAAGAAGGTCGGCGGCCACAATCAGGAATTAGACTGACCGTGGCCGCCTCCATCCCCCCTCATCGTCGTTTTGGCCTTTGCACAACTGGAAGGCAGATGTCCTCCGTTGAGCTAGAAGTGCCACATATGCTCGAAGTGCTGCTCGAACTGCCCGCCATGTGCGACATGGATTGGATCGACATGGCCGGCGCCAGGTGCCGACGCCCCTGAGGCACCCGTTGCCGAACTCGCCGTCGCAGCACCTGCTCCGTCGGCCGCACCAGTTCCATTGGCAATATCCGGATTCGTGGTAACCGGTATGGTTCCCATCGCAATCCCGTTGGGAGATGTCGCAGTGGCAACCGTGGTCGCGGTACCAACATAGCTCCCACCGCCGACCGGAACGTTATTTCCACTCACGTCATTGGCATCGGCAGCGAAACCCGTTCCCGCTGCCAGGATTTGCGCCTGATCAGCAGCGAGAGCTGCTCCGGTGTCACCATTAGCAATGCCGGTAAGCCCGTGCACCGCTGCGTTTGTATCGGCAAGCAACGTCCCGCTCAGCAGTTCGTTGTCAAACCGCGCGCCAAAAACTCCTCCCTGCGCCTGATCGAAATTCGCGCCGAATTTCTGGTACGCCTCAATCTGAGAGATCAACTGTTGGATCTCGCTTGGGGTATCTTGGCCAGCGGCGACCGCCTGAAGCTGGTTATTGATCACATTGGCCTCAGACAGGAACGCCGACCAGAAGTTCGTCTGGGCCTGGTTGTCCTGGTACGGCGTGATCGTTCCACCGTGGGCATTCACTCCATCCGGTCCGTTGAGGTAGGCCGGCATCTCGGCAAAACCGCCCACGGCGCCCGGGTTGCCGGTTCCGCCGGCAGCCGTGTTCAGATTCGCGTCATTCTGAATGATGTCGACGATGTCCAACAGATTATCATTGGTTGAACGCGCCGCGACATTCGGATCGCTGGCGTACAGCCCGTCGAATTTACTCTCCTGAAGATTGATCTGATTGAGCACGGTCTGCAGATGAATCGTCGTAAGGGCCGCGGCCGAGCCCTGTTCGCCGGTCTCGATTTGCGCCAGCTCTGTCGGATTGTTCAAGATATTCTGCAGGCCCTGCGAAATTGCCGCCATGTCGTGATTGAATTCGGCAAGATTTGTGTGATTGAGGCCGCCGACCGCGAGATCATCCGCGGCATTGAAGACTTGACCGATCGTAGCCAGGGTCGCGTTGGGCGCTTTTGCGGCAGCCAGGGTCGCGGGATCATCCGCGCCCGCGGGGAGCGCCTCGAACCCCACGTTATTTGCTCCAGTGCCGGTTGCATATTGCACGTTATTGAGCGCGGCAGCGAGGGTCGGATCACCGGCGACTTCGCTGAGAATTTCGGTCTGCAGCGCATGAACGGTCTGTTGTGCCTGCACCTCGGCATGCGAATTGCCCAGGGCTTGAGGCGCGGTGGAGAGAAGAGTTTGAAGTTGGCCTTCGATCTCGGTCAACGTCGCTGTATCGGTCGTTGATGGCGCATAGGCGACGCCGCCAATCGTCATTGCGGCGGGATCCGCAAGCATCGCAGCAATGTCGGCAGAGACCGCATGAAGATCGGTCGTGTACATGCCGAGATAGGCTGGCTGATTGTTATTGTCGGCCGGTGAACTCCAAAGACCTCCATCCGCCAAGCGCGTCGCATCGTTGAAGACAGCGCCGGCTTGCGCAAGGTCAGTGCTCAAATTCAGCGCGTCATCTCTTACGGTGGTCGGAAGGGCCATGTTTTTTTCTCCGTGTCTGATCTTGAGAAATCAAGGGTCGGAATTTGAAAGTCATGCTCCCAGCCGCAATCATTGTGATTGAGATTTTGACGAGAAGAAGATTTTGCGAGCCATAACCATGACCATAGTGCGGTAGTTTGAAGAGGTCATTCGCCTTTCGTGGAGATACAAAGTGGCAAAGCCATTCCGCTTCGCGCCGCCGGTATTGACAACTCGACCTTGGTGGTCGCGGCTGATTTCGGTGTTGTGGCGCTCTGAGGAGCGCTATCTGAAATCGCTGCACCGTCAAGAACGTATCGGCATAACAAGAGATCCTTGTTGGCCGTGAAGGCGCGGACCAGCCATAGTTGATACGGACGTTCCGATGTCCGCTTTTTCCCCGCGGAAGCGGAAATTAATGGGCACGTCACTGAACCCGTTGCGACGCAGTCAAGAGTTCGGAAACCATTCCGGCTCTCTGCCAGGCCCGCTAACGAATTCGAAAATCGTTATGACCCACAGTCGTCATGAGCAAGGGGAAAGAAAGGGGAGAGTGCTCATGCCTACGAGCAAGGAAGTCGTCTGGGAAAAAGTGCGCCGATATCGCGCGATCGCATCTCTGTACCGTCAAACCGCGGCCTTCCGGCCTCTTCAAAGCAGCTCACTCCTGGGCCACGCCAAGGACTGGGAATATCTCGCGCTGACGGAACTCGAATCGTACTTTATGGCCGGTACGCCGGGCTACGACAAACAACCGCAAGTCGCCCCGTACGCCCACGCGCGATGGGAGACGATGGCCGCCGCGTGAATGCCATCCGGATCTTGCGGCGAGGATCACATGGCATCCATCGACCTCATCCCTCCTGAGACTCAATGTCCGAGACGGATCGAAAGCCGAGGTTTTGTCGTCTCAAAGTGACCTCTGCCTTGGCTCGAGGCTCAGGGTGCGGCCACAGCCCATCCGGTGAGCCAGGTGGCGAGGAAAATCAGTGCGAACGGCAGCCAGGTGCCTAGAACGCTACGGAACATGTCAAAGCTCTTTTCGACCAACACCGCGACCACAAACACGTCGAGGAAGATGACGGTGGCAACGAACGCAGCAGCCGTAGCGGTTGGCCCGGTGCCGCCGAACCAATGGAAATAGACGGTAGACACGACTGCGAAAATCACCGGCGCAGCGATTGCATGTGCAACAAGTGAATTTCGCAACGTCGTGACCTTGCGGCCGATGCCGATCGTTGCGCCGCAAAGTCCCCACCCTACTACGGCGTGGGCTATCATGATCATCGCGTGCAGCATGATTTGCCCAATTCCCGCCTTCGGCGCCTGCCATCCGCTTCGACAAGCCTGCTGCCAGCCATCTCGCCTCCAGCATGCTCCCGCCTATTCGCATCTGGTTACGCGCCGACGAGGCCACGCTACGTGCAGCAATCAGCGCGGCGCGCGCTTGGCCAGAATCCGCTGCAGGGTGCGGCGATGCATGTTCAGCCGCCGCGCGGTTTCCGAGACGTTGCGGTTGCACATCTCGTAGATGCGCTGGATGTGCTCCCAGCGCACGCGGTCCGCCGACATCGGATTGCTCGGCGGCTCGGACTTCTCGTTGCCGCTGGCAAGCAGGGCCGCAACCACGTCGTCGGCGTCGGCGGGCTTCGAAAGATAATCCACCGCGCCCATCTTTACCGCGGTCACGGCGGTGGCGATGTTGCCATAGCCGGTCAGCACGATCGCGCGCGCATCGGGGCGCTTGCGCTTCAACGCGGACACCACGTCAAGACCGTTGCCGTCGCCCAATCGCAAATCCACCACCGCAAAGGCCGGAGCGGCCCGGCCGATCTGCGCCAGGCCCTCGGAAACGCTGTCGCAGGAGGTCACCGTGAAGCCACGGTTTTCCATGGCGCGCGCGAGGCGTTCCAGGAACGGCTTGTCGTCCTCCACGATCAGGAGGGAGCGGTCGGCGTGCCCGGTCAGTTCGGCGATGGCGCTCACGATTCGGCCTATCCTTGTGTCAGACGCTGCAACATATGGCGTGGCAGCCGGCGCTGCCAAGACCGCATAAGGTCGATCACGCCGTTCTCCCGGCGCCTGAGAAGCACTTTAAAGCGATTCCGTGGCGGGTTCGCGCGCCTCGAAACGGCTTCGCGGCCAGGCGATCTGAACCACGGCGCCATGATCCGGAAAAACCCGGTTGCTGAAGGAGACCTTTGCGCCGGTGCGCTCGAGCAGGGTGCGCGCGATAAATACGCCAAGACCCAAACCGCTGCGCTCGCCCTGGGCCTCATCGGCACTGCGCCGCCGCGACAAATAGGGTTCGCCGATGCGCTTGAGCATGTCGGGCGCAATCCCCGGCCCGTCATCGGAAATGACGATCTCGACAACCTCAGTATTCCACCACGCGTTCACCTCCACGGTCGTCCGCGCAAAATCGACGGCGTTTTCCAGGATGTTGCCGACACCATATAGGATGGCCGGATTTCGGGTTCCGACCGGCTCAGGCGTGCCCGCAACCGCGATGCGAACCTTGATCGCCACGCCGAAATCGCGATGCGGCGCCACCGTTTCCTCGATCAGCGCGGACAGCGGCATGCGGTCGAACGGCGCGCCGGTCGAGGAAAGCTGGGTGATCTTGGCCAGAATATCGCGGCAGCGCTGCGCCTGTTCCCGCAACGTCTTGATGTCGCCCGCCAGCTGGCCGTTCTCCTGCAACGTCCGCTCCAGCTCGCGCGAAATCAGAAAAATGGTCGACAGCGGCGTGCCGAGTTCATGGGCGGCCGCGGCGGCAAGACCGTCGAGCTGGGTGAGATGTTGTTCCCGCGTCAGCACCAGCTCGGTCGCCGCCAGCGCGTCCGACAGCTTGCGGGCTTCCTCGGCGACCTGGAAGGCATAAAGACTGGTGACGCCGATGGCGACTACGATCGATAGCCAGACGCCAAACAAATAGATTGGCGGCAGCACCAGGGGGTCGTCACTGTCCCAAGGCAGCGGAAAATGAAAAAATACGAGAACGGAGGCACAGGCGACCGCCAGGACTCCGAGCGCGATGGTCAGCCTGATCGGCAGCGCCGTCGCCGAGATCAGAACCGGGGCGAGAAACAGAAATGAAAAAGGGTTCTGCAGACCGCCGGTGAAAAACAGCAGTCCGGCCAGTTCGACGATGTTCAACGCCAGCAACGCCGCCGCGTAGGCCGGCTCCAGCCGCTGCATCGGATTGAAGCTGATCTGCAGGACGAGGTTGAGCAGCGCGGAAAGGCCGACGATGGTCACACAGGGGGCGACCTCGACGTCGAATTCGAGCCCCTGGACCACGATGAAGATGGCCACGAGCTGGCCGAGCACGGCGAGCCAGCGCAGCCGCAATATCGTGTCCAGGCGGACATAGCGGCGCGGATGGCGGAAATCGGAGGCGGCGACGTCTGTCATGGAACTTCAGATTGGCCCATGCTGAAGCTTAGCTGCGCAGGGCGCCGACGACAAATCCGCCGGTCCGGCGCGCATCGCAGATGCGCAAATTGCTGCGGGAGCCTTGCGCTGGAGCCTTGCGCTTATGGCCCCGATGGCCCAATGAACGGCCCGCATGATGAATGACGGCGCGATCATATCCCCGCCTGCCGCGGCCAATCCCGACGAATCGGCCGCGATCGAGGTCGCGCACCTGACAAAGCTCTACAAGACCACCCGCGCCGTCGATGATGTGTCGTTCCGCATCAACCGTGGCAGCATCACGGGACTGCTCGGCGGCAACGGCGCCGGAAAGACCACGACGATTGC
>JBKQRS010000447.1:0-6812 GCA_052143915.1 Bradyrhizobium sp. | reverse complement strand
ATTCTCCGATGTGCAATTGCACATCGGAGTTCGATGCTTCGCATCGCCTCGGAATGACGGGTTAATCTCAAAACATCTCGAAATATTCGCGCTGTTCCCAATCCGATACTTCGGCCTGGAAGCGCTCGATCTCGGCGTTCTTGATGTGGGTGTAATAGTCGATAAAGCCCGCGCCAAACGCGTCGCGGAAGAACAGGTCGTCCTTGAGCGCATCGACGGCTTCGCGCAGCGTCTTCGGCAGTAGCTCGGCCCTCGTCTCGTACGGCGTGTCGGCGGATGGGCCGGGATCGCGCGCGCGATCGACGCCGTCGAGGCCCGATAGAATCTGTGAGGCCATGTAGAGATAAGGGTTGGCGGCGGGCTCGCCGATGCGGTTTTCCAGACGCGTCGCGGGATCGCCGGGCCCGCCGAGCACACGCACCATCACGCCGCGATTGTCGCGGCCCCAGATCGCGCGATCCGGCGCCAGCGAATAGGAGCGATAGCGCTTGTAGCCGTTGATGGTCGGTGTCGTGAACACCGCCGAAGCGCGGGCGTGCTGCAGGAGGCCTGCGAGGTAATGACGGCCGAACGCGCTCAGCACCTCGTCGCTGCCCTTGTTCATGAACGCGTTCTCGCCGCCTTCGCGCGAGACGATGGATTGATGCAGGTGCCATCCGGAAGCGAACACGTTCGGGAGTTTCGGGCGGCACATGAAGGTCGCGTGATAGCCATGGCGCTGGCAGATCTGCTTCACCGCGCTGCGGAACAGCACCATGGTGTCGGCGGGCTCGAGCCCTTTTCTCGGCGCGAAGGTGAACTCGCACTGGCTCGGACCGAACTCGACTTCGATCGAGCGCAGCGGCAGGCCAAGCGCCAGGACGTCGCGGCGCACGATCTCGAGCACCGGCTCCATCTGGTCGTAGCGCTGCTCGGTCAGATATTGATAGCCGTGCGACAGTAGGCTGACATCCGGCGGCTGGCCGGGCTGGCCGGAATCCTCGGGCGACATTTTTGCATCTTCGAGCTTGAAGATGTGGAATTCGACCTCTAACCCGGCGACGAAATCGTAGCCCCGCTTCTCAAGCTTCGCGAGCACAGACTTGTAGAGGTTGCGGGTCGCGAACGGCACCGACCGGCCGTCGGCAAAATGGACGTCGCAGAGCAACCAGCCGGTGGCGGGCGCCCACGGCAGCACGCGAAAGCTTAAGGGGTCCGGCACCATCAGCACGTCGGCGGCGCCCTCCATCTCCCGCATCCCGAAGCCGCCGCCGGAGGTGAAGACCGGAAACACCGTGCGATGCGCGGTGTCCTTGGCGAACATCGTGGTGGTGATAGTGCAGCCGCTTTCCAGCGAGGCCAGCGCCTCGGCCGCCACCAGCGTCTTGCCGCGGAGGATGCCGTGCTGATCGGGGAACGACAGCCGGATGACTTCGAGCTTTTGCTCCTCGACGATGCGTCTGAGGCGCGTCGCCGCTTCGTGCTGCTCGTCGGACCACAGACCGTGACGCCTGACAAAACTCAACGCGTGGCTCCCAACAGGTACCGATGCGCAAACTTTGCCGATAACGCGTGTACTACTTGAGGGGAATCATGACGGCTTGTCCGCCAGCCTCGTGGTTCGAGACGCGCGGCGTTGCCGCGCTCCTCACCATGAGGGTCCCGCACCTCATCCTGAGGAGCGCGCAATTGCGCGCGTCTCGAAGGATGAAGCCCCTGAACTACCAAATTCACTAAACCGCCCTCAGATGCGGCACCTTGTCGGCGATCTCCTGCGGTACCGGTGCGGCCCACGGCGCGCCGCGGCGGCGCTTGACGTCGACTTCCATCCAGAAGGTTTCCCAGCCCCGCGTCGGCCCGATGCCGTCCATGGTCGCCGGCCCCTGGATGCTCTTGGCATGCGCGGTATCGAGGAACATGAACGGCTTTTCGCCGCCCGCAACCTTTTCGATTTCCTGCCGCAGCAGGCGGCGATACTGCACGATCGCCTTGTCGGCGGTGCCGAGATGCTCGCGGGTGCGATTCTGGATCGCGCCCATCGACTCGACCGCCCACTGGTCGTGGACGTTGATGTCGCTTCCCATGCCGGTATAGGTCGCGGTCGCCTGCTCGTGCGGATCGAAACCGTAATCGTTGGATCGGTTCTTGCGCGAGCGATAGTCCGGCAGCTCGTAGAGTTCGAGGCGCTGGTCGCGCATCTTCTTCTTGTCGACCGGCGTCGAATAAGAAGTGAAGATCGCGTACCAGTAACAGTTCTCGTCATCGACCGGCACGTGCCACTGCGTGATGGTCATCTCGGTACTCATCGGGATGACGAAGCCATGCGGGAACAATTGATTGGTCACGCGCACATGGGTTCGCTCGTCGTCGATCTCGCGCAGCGCGATCAGCCGCAGCCCGTATTCGGTGCGCTCGACATTGATGATCGGCCGGTCATATTCGCGCAGGATCTTTGTCATCGGCAAATCTGTGCCGGCGGATGCGCCGCGGAACTGTCTCCCGTAAGCGCCTGAGGTGTCCTCGTCTTCGAAGAAGCGGTGCAGGAACGAGGCATGCGAGGGGTCGATGCCCACCTCTAAGGCCTGCAGCCAGTTACAGTTGATGTGGCCCTTGAACGCAAAAGTGTGGCTGTCGGGCGCCACAAAACAGTCGATCTCGGGAAAGGCCGGCGGGCTGCCTTCGCCCAGCCAGGCCCAGAGGATCCCGCTTTTCTCGATCACGGGATAAGCGCGCTGTTTGATGCCTTTGCAGAGCTGCGAGCCGGCCGGCTCGGCGGGCGTCTCCAGGCATTGGCCGGAGGCGTCGAACAGCCAGCCATGGAAAGCGCAGCGCAGTCCGCCATCCTCAAGCCGTCCGAAGGCGAGGTCGGCGCCGCGATGCGCGCAGTGACGCTCGATCAGGCCGTAGCGTCCCTCTTCGTTGCGAAACAGCACCAGATCTTCGCCCAGCAATTTGACCGGCCGAACCGGCCGTGGCCCCTGCAGCTCATCCACCAGCGCCGCCGGCTGCCAGTACATCCGCATCAGCTTCCCGCAGGGGTCCTTCGGCCCCGTCCGGGTGATCAGATCGTTCTGTTCCTGGCTCATCATGGCGACTGTGTCCTTCTGTCGGACCCAAAATGTTCGTCTATTGAACTAATGGGCGAATTATGACATGCATCAGCTTTACAGCAAGCACAATCTTTGACCGGCGCGCCGCCGGTGGAACATGAGATGCCAAAGCTCAAACGCAGCGAGGGCGAGCAGCGCGCGACCGATTTTGTCGAGAGTCTCGACCGCGGTTTACGGCTGCTGCAAAAGTTCGGCATCATGAACGGACCGATGACGCTGAGTGACCTCGCGCGTACGGCCGGCCTGCCGCGCGCCACCGCCCGCCGCATCCTCTTCACGCTCGAGCGCGGCGGATTCGTCGCCACCGACGGTAAACTATTCACCCTTACGCCGCACGTGCTGACGCTTGCAGCGTCCTATCTGCGTTCCAACCAGGTCGTGGCCGTGCTGCAGCCAGTACTGGACCGGATCGCGACCGCCACGCAGGAGATCAGTTCGCTCGCCGTGCTCGATGGCGAAGAGGTCGTGTTCATCGCGCGCGGCAGTCCGGCGCGGGTGTTTTCGACCGGCCTTGAGATCGGCTATCGTCTGCCCGCTTTCTGCACCTCGGTCGGCCGCGTCATGCTCGGCCGGTTCGGCAATGCCGAACTTGCGCCGAGACTGGCGGCGATGCGGCGCGAGCCCATGACATCCCACACGGTGACGGATCCAAAGCTGTTGCTCGCCGCCATCGTTGCGGACCGCGAGAAGGGCTATTCGCTGGTGGATCGCGAGGCCGAGCCACATTTCCGATCGATCTCGGTGCCGATCCGCCGCTACGACGGCGCCATTATCGCCGCTATCAATATGGGCGCCCATGTCGATCGCGTCTCCACCGGCACAATGATCGATCGCTTTCTGCCGCTGCTGCGCGAGGGCGCGGACTCGGTGATGTCCATGCTGCTGTGACCGGCGCCGCCAGGTCGCCAGTTTAGGAAGCCGCGCTGCGCAAGCCGAACACATGCGCGTCGTTGTGCAGCACCGGCGCCACCGCCTCACTCAACCGCGCCGCGGCGGCGTCCACGGTGAGCCCTGCGGTATCGACCACGGCAGAGGCGCGGGCGTAGAGCGGCTCGCGGCTCTTCAGGATGGTGCGGAGCTCCGCCATCGCCGAGCGGTCGTCCGCCATCGGACGCAGATCGCCCTGGCCGCGCACCCGCGCCATGTGTTCTTCGGGCTCGGCCTTGAGCCAGATCGTGTAGAACGACGATAGGATGAGGTCGAAGGTCAAAGGCTCGGAGACGATGCCGCCGCCGGTGGCCAGCACCGTCAGTTCCTTGCGCGCCAGCAGTTGGCCGAGCGCTGCCTGCTCCATGCGCCGAAAGCCCTCCTGGCCGTAGAGCGCGATGATCTCGGCGACCGACAGGCCGTTCTGCGCCTCGATCTCCTTGTTGAGCTCGACGAAATTCCAGCCGATTTTCTCGGCGAGCATCTTGCCGAGTGTGGACTTGCCGGCGCCGCGCAAGCCAATCAGGGCGATGCCGCCAAACGACATCCGTCGCTGCAGCGAGCCGCCCTGACCTGAAAGAATATCCTTGGCCTGCGCGATCTGGTTCGGTGAAGCCTTCCGCAGGAGATCGCGGATCACGGCCCAGTCCGGCGCCGGTTCGGTTGCGGGGATGAGGTCTTCAAGATGCGCGCCCATCGCGTTCGACACCCGGCGCAGCAGCACGATCGAGACGTTGCCCTTGCCGCCTTCAAGTTGCGCGATATAGCGTTCGGAAATGCCGGAGACCTTGGCGAGCACCTTGCGCGACATGCCGCGAAGCGCGCGCATGGTGCGGACACGTTGGCCGAGCTGTTCGAGAAAGCCGGTTTCGGGATCGCTGTCTTGGGTCATGATCCTCGTACGAAGCGCGCGCGTCTATAGCCTAGCATGCCCTCGGATTGATCCGAGGGGGCTTACCGGTTCGCGTGAAGAAAACGCGTCTATCGCCGGCTTCTGATTGAATCAGACGACGATTACAGGAAACATAGTGCCGATAAGGATTGACAGCAAGCGTTGCTGGTGTCTTTCTATGAATTATAATTCTTAAAACTGGGAGAAGCGTCGTGGCAAGCTTGGGCTCAAGGGAAGTGGCTTGAGGGACGCGGCATGAGCGACACATCCACTTCCCACACACCTGATTCCTACAATGCCGTGACCTGGCTGCTCGACCGCAACGTCGATGAAGGCCGGGCCAGTAAACTCGCCTTTACCGACACCGTTTCCGAGCTGACCTACGGCGACCTGCAGAAGCAGACCCGCCGCGTCGCCAACATGCTGCGCCGCCTCGGGGTCCGCCGCGAAGAGCGCGTGGCGATGATCATGCTCGACACGACAGATTTTCCGGCGGTGTTTCTGGGCGCGATCCGTGCCGGCATCGTGCCGGTGCCGCTGAACACGCTTTTGACCTCGGATCAATACGCCTATGTGCTGGCCGATTGCCGCGCGCGGGTGCTGTTCGTTTCGGAGGCGCTCTATCCTGTCGTCAAGGATATCGTCGGGCGGATGCCGGATCTGGAATGCGTCATCGTCTCCGGCAAGAACGCGTATGGGCACAAACTACTGTCCGACGAACTCGCAGGCGAAAGCGATTCATTTGCGACCGTGGCAACCCATGAAGACGAGCCCGCCTTCTGGCTCTATTCCTCGGGCTCGACCGGGATGCCGAAGGGCGTGCGGCACCTGCACTCCAATCTGGCGGCGACGGCGGAGACCTATGCCAGGCAGGTGCTTGGCATTCGCGAGGACGATGTCTGTCTTTCGGCGGCAAAACTGTTCTTCGCCTATGGGCTCGGCAATGCGCTGACCTTTCCGATGTCGGTCGGGGCGACGACGATTCTCAATTCGGAGCGGGCAACGCCGGCGCGGATGTTCGAGCTCTTGAACACGTACAATCCCACGATTTTCTACGGCGTCCCGACTTTGTTCGCGGCGATGCTGCATGAAAGGATGAACGAGCCAGCCGGCTCGCGTCTGCGCATCTGCACCTCAGCGGGCGAAGCGCTGCCGGAGCCGGTCGGCAACGCCTGGAAGGCGCGCTTCGGCGTCGATATTCTCGACGGCGTCGGGTCGACCGAGCTGTTGCATATTTTCCTGTCGAACGCGCCGGGGGATATCAAATACGGCACATCCGGCCGCCCGGTGCCGGGCTACAGGGTTCGGCTCGTCAACGAGGCCGGGGCGGATGTGCCCGATGGCGAGGTCGGCGAACTCCTGGTCGATGCGCCCTCGGCCGGTGAAGGCTACTGGAACCAGCGCAGCAAGAGCCGCCGGACGTTCGAGGGCCACTGGACCCGCACCGGCGACAAATACGTTCGCGATGCCGACGGACGCTATACGTTCTGCGGCCGAAGCGACGACATGTTCAAGGTGTCCGGCATCTGGGTGTCGCCGTTTGAGGTCGAGAGCGCGTTGATCACCCACCCGTCCGTGCTCGAAGCCGCCGTGGTGCCCGAAGCCGATCCCGAAGGATTGCTCAAGCCCAAGGCGTTCGTGGTGCTGCGCGCGGATGCAAAGACCGAAGGCCTGCAGGAGGCGCTCAAGGAGCACGTCAAGCGGAAGATCGGGGTCTGGAAATATCCGCGCTGGATCGAGGTCGTCGATGCCTTGCCGAAAACTGCGACCGGAAAAATACAGCGGTTCAAGTTGCGAGATGGGACGTAGGCCCGTGGCGGGAGGGCGCACTCGCATCGAGCACGTCGTGAGCCACGCACGGCTGGTTTATTCCCTCCCCCCTTGCGGGGGAGGGTTAGGGAGGG
>JBKQRS010000446.1:0-7699 GCA_052143915.1 Bradyrhizobium sp. | reverse complement strand
TCGACGATGATGCCGAAGTCGACGGCCCCGACCGACAGAAGGTTCGCGTCCTCTCCCATCAATACGAGAATGATGACGGCGAAGAACAGCGCGAACGGGATATTTACGCCGACGATGATCGCGCTGCGGAGATCGCCGAGGAACATCCACTGAATCAGAAAGACCAGCACGCATCCAAAAATGAGGTTGTGCAGCACGGTGTGTGTGGTGACAGAGACAAGCGAGGCGCGATCATAATAGGGAACGAGCTTCACTCCGGCCGGCAGGGTGCCGTCGTTGTTCATTCTTTCCACTTCGGCCTTGACCTTCGGCAGGACGTCGTTGGTGTGCAACGTGCGGTTCATGACCACGATGGATAGCGCGACGTCGTCGTCGGCATCTTTGCCGGCGATGCCGAGCCGCGGCACGTAGCCGACGGAGACCTTGGCCACATCCTTTATCGTAATCGGGACGCCGTTGATCTGCGCCAGCGTGATGTTTTCGACGTCCTCGGTATGATATCCTTGAGTCAAATCGTCGGCGCCGCCGCTGTCGATCAGGCCAACGCCACGGATGTTCACGGATTGCTGGCCGACCGTGATCTCTCTTCCCCCCACATTGATGTTGGCATTGCTGAGGGCTGAAATGATCTGGGGTATCGTGATGCTGTAGCCATCGAGCTTGTGAAGATCGACGTCGACGTTGATTTGTTTGGTCGTGCCGCCCCACGAGTTCACCTGGACGACACCGGGTACCGAAAACAAGCGGCGCAAGATGATCCAGTCCTGCACGGTCCGCAGGTTGGTCAGCCCGAAATGCGGCGGCCCGACGATCTGGTAGCGATAGATCTCTCCCGTCAGACTCGACTGCTGGATCTGCGGAATCTGGTTTTGCGGCAGCGTGACGTTCTGCTGCAGGCTGAGACCGGCCTGGGTATAGGCGAAATAAAAATCGACACCGTACTTGAACGTCACCCTGACGAAGGTCAAACCATAGAACGAGGTCGAGCGGATGTTTTCAACGCCGGGCGTAGGGTAGAGGCCAATCTCCATCGGAACGGTGTAATAGCGCTCCATTTCCTCGGCCGACAATCCGGCAGCCTGTGCCGTGATTTCGAGGATCACGGGCGCAGGATTCGGATACGCCTCGATGTTCAGGCGCGTGAACGCGAATAACCCGGCGCCAACGAACACCAACAATCCCAACAGGATGATGGGACGTCGGGTCAAGCCAAACGATAGAATTCCCTTCAGCACCGCTTGCCTCTTTCTTTACTCAATCTCTGGCGCAACAGGCCCGATCGATCATGAATCGACCAGGTTCAACCGCCCGCCTGCCCAATCGCCAACATGTTGCTCAGGAACACCGCACCATCGGTTGCAATCAGTTCGTCGGGCTTTAGGCCATCGAGGATCTGACGGAGCCCGTCTTTCCGGGAACCGATCGTGACCGTGCGCTGGATGAACCGCCGGCGATCGGTCGTGACCCACACCGTCATGGTACCGTCGCCTTCACGGACCAAGCCGGACAGCGGAACGGCGAGCGAGCGAACGGGATCGCCGGTGCGGATCACAAATGTCGCAAACATTCCGGAACGCAACTCTTGACTGGGGTCGTCAATATCGGACCGAATCAGCATCCGATGCGAATTGGGATCGACCATCGAAGTGATCGTTGAAATCCGGCCCTCGAATACTTTGCCCGGGTAGGACAACAGCGAAACCTTGACCTCCTGCCCCATATGGATGGCAGAGACGTCACTCTCGGCAACGTTCGCCAGCATCCACATGGTCGTGATATCGGCCACCGAATAAGGGGCCGGCGCAGCGCCCGGCTGAACGAGAAGCCCGGGCTGCGCATTTCGCGCTGTGATGCGGCCGGAAATCGGGCTCGGCACCACCAGCCTCGGATCGGCTTTGCGTTCCTTGATGATCAGGTCGATCTCATCTTCGGTCTTGCCAAAAATACGTACCGCGTCGCGCGCGGCCTTCAGGGCACCTTCGGCCGTCTGCTGGTCCGAAATCCCCTGCTCCAAATCCTTCTGCGCGACCGCTCGGCTCTCATACAACACCTTCAAACGAGCCAACGCCCGGGTGGTCAGATCGAGGACACCGGCGGCTGCGATCAAATTCGAGTCAGCTGCGAGCAGGTCCGGGCTATCGATGGTGAACAGCGTCTCGCCCTTCTTCACCTCGTCACCGACCTTGGCGAACGCTTCAATGATTCTTCCCTGATACGGCGTGAAAACCTGGACGGTCATGTCCTCGTTGAAATCAATGCTGCCGACCGCGGGTTTCTCGACTGGAAAGACATATTCCTGCACCGGCTCGACCTTGACCGAGGCCATTTGCTTTTCGTTGAGCTCGACGCTGGGGACGCCGAGCCGAGCCGCCGCTTTCACCGCGGTCACATCGGTCCCCTCGGCATTTGCAGCGGGACTTGCCGCATGGAGCCCCGACTTCAGCCAGCCGCCGATGTGTCCGACCGAGTAAACCCCGCCGATGAAACTCAGCACTGCGACCGCGGCGGTCACTTTCAAGGTCACAGTGGTCCTGTCGTTTGCCATCGATGCACCTGTGCATTACCCGATCCGCGCACGCGGATTCGAAACCGGTACATTTATGGCCACAAAGCGCGTCGCAAATCACTGTGACAAACCACAGTATTCACTGTGATGAATCGCAGTTCCCCGGCGCGTTAACAGTTCCTAGCATTCAGCGGTCTTGCGCCTAGCCAAAACTGCCGCGACCGATCTGTCGCCGGCGTCGCTCAGGGAACCTCATGTCAGAAGTCAAGTACCGTTCGGCTGTTGCGGCGTCTCTCGCGGCACTGCTGCTTTCGAGTTGCGCAGTCGGCCCTGATTTTGTGCAGGCCTCGGCTCCGAACGTCGATCGTTATACCAAGGAGCCGCTGGCGCCGCACACAAGTTCGGCCGAAACCAGCTTCGGTCAATCACAGCACTTCGTGAGCGGCCGGGATATTCCGGCCGAATGGTGGCAAATATTCCGTTCACCTCAAATCAATTCGCTGGTCAGGAAGGCGCTCGACGCCAACCCGAACTTGCAATCGACCCTGGCCGCGCTGCGGGTCGCGAAGGAAAACGTCTACGCCCAGCAAGGCAAATACTTCCCGCTGGTGCAGGCGAACTTCGTTCCCTCCCGCCAGCTGGTTGCTTCAGAGGTAAGTTCACCGTTGTCGAGCGGGAACAATCTGTTCAACCTTTATACCGCGCAGGTGCTGGTCAGCTATACGTTCGACACCTGGGGCCTCAACCGGCGCACCGTCGAGTCGCTGCAGGCGACCGCCGATTTCCAGCGCTATCAGGTCGAAGCCGCTTACCTTTCGTTGGTCGCCAACGTCGTGGTCGCAGCCGTTCAAGAAGCCTCTTTGCGTGCGCAAATCGAGGCAACCGTCAAGATTATCGAGATAAATACCAAGGCGCTTGCCATTCTGCGTCACCAATTGCAAACCGGGTACGAGAATCTCATCGACGTCGCCGTGCAGGAAGCGCAGCTCGCGCAATTTGCAGCGACCCTGCCGCCGCTGCGCAAGGCTCTGGCGCAGCAACGCGACCTGATCTCGGCGCTCATCGGCCGGTTGCCCAACCAGGAGCCGACCGAAACGTTCAGACTGAGGGATTTGCATCTGCCGACCGATCTGCCGGTCAGCCTGCCGGCCCAGCTGGTCGACCAGCGCCCGGATGTGCGGGCGGCCGAGGAGCAATTGCATTCGGCGAGCGCACTGGTCGGCGTTGCCGTTGCCAACATGCTTCCGAGTCTCACCATTGGCGCCAACAGCGGCTATACGGCGACCAGCGTGGCAAGCCTGTTTAGCGGTCCGGCGTTGTTCTGGACCGTCGCGGGGAGCGCGACACAGCCGGTGTTCGACGGCTTCAACCTGTTGCATCTGGAGCGGGCGTCTCAGGCGGCCTATGAGCAGGCCGCGTGGTCGTACCGTACGACCGTGGTTGGTGCCTTCCAGAACGTCGCGGACTCGCTGCGCGCGATCCAGAATGATGCCGACACCCTGAAGGCGGCGCGCCAGTTCGAAAAAGCCGCCAAGGTCAGCCTCGACCTGACGCAACAGCAGCTGCAGACCGGCCAGGCCAACATCCTGCTTCTTCTCTTGGCTCAACAGACCTATGAGCAGGCGGTGCTCCAGGTCGTTCAGGCCCAGGCGGCACGGATCAGCGATACCGCGGCGCTGTTCCAGGCCTTGGGAGGCGGTTGGTGGAACCGAGTCGATCCGCCTGCGCCGGAACAAAAACTCAACGTCGTGACCGGGAAGTCCACACCGATGACTGACAATCCCGATTGGTTGACCGTCGTCACGGAAAAGGCTTTGTCGACCAGGGCGGATGCTTCCGCGCCGGAGCAAAAGTCCAGCGTCGCACGTGAACGCTCCTCGCCACCGAGGGACGAAGGCGCATCGGATGTCGCCGCTTTGTCTCAACCTGTCAGCCTCACGGCCGGCGATCAGCCCCAGGTTGCCACCGCCAATCTGGCCAGCGAAGGGGACAAGCCATGAGCAAAGGTACGATTGTGAAAGCTGCTTTCCTTGCTGGTGCGGCGTTTGCGGCGCTGTCCGGCCCGGCAATATCGGGCGTTCTGGATGCGCCACCCGCCTATCCCGTGAAATCGGCCTATATGGCCCCGGTGTATGACTGGACCGGATTCTATGTCGGCATCAGCGGCGGCGCCACGCAGGGACGCGCGAGTTGGGAGTCTGACCCGGATTTTACCTCGGGCACCGACACCCATTCTTCGGGTCTCGTCGGCGCGACCATCGGCTACAATGCCCAAAACCTGGGACCGTTGGTTGTCGGCACCGAATTCGATTTCAACTGGCGCAACTTCGATTTCACGATTCCGGCGGCGACCTGCGGCACGGCCTGCGAACTCAGGAGCAGCTGGTTTTCAACCGCGCGCCTCAGGTTCGGCTATGCGATCGATCGCTTCCTGCCCTATGTCACCGGAGGTCTGTCGATCAGCGATTTCACGGCCGACACCGTCGGACAGCCCAACGGGTTCAGCAAGAACGTCAGCTTCAACTTCACGGCAGGAGCGGGCGTCGAATTCGCAATCTACGACAGCCTGAGAGGAAAGCTGGAATATTTGTTCGTGAACCACGACAGCGTCGCCTGCATCGCAGCGTGCAACGGGCCCGTTAACACGAGAGCCAGCGAAAACGTCCTGCGCGTCGGGTTGAACTACCGACTTTGGCAACATTGACCTCGCTCGCCCGATAGCCGGGTTACTGGCCTGTTGTGACCCTCAGCAACCTATTTTGCCAACAAAGAACTACCGACTGTAAGCCTCGCGTCAGCGCTTGTTTGTAGTATCGAGTGCGTGGGGCTTAGATGGGGAGCTGGCTTGCAAGGCATTTCACGGTTTTCGGCTTTCCGGGCCAGAATTGGATGTTGATTGCGCGCACCAATGTCGTCGTCGGAATTGTTCTTTCGCGGTGGTCACACCAGTAGGTGACTTACATGGAGGATTCTGATGTGCAGCATCCGCTTCCTGATATTGGTAATGGTCTTCACCGCTGCGACTTGGTCAAATAGCCAAGCCGCCGGATCCTTTCAGACGAAACCAGCATTCCCGAATGTGGTGACGGCAGGTATTGCACCCAGGCTTCCGACCGTGACGTTACCCACCATGTCTGAACGCGATCTCGTCGGCGGCTGCGGTAGGGGCCGCGTTCGCGACAACCAAACCCACGGTTGCCGTGGCCCCGCCGATATCAGGTAAGGCGCGCTGCATCAGTTGGCAGCCGTTTCTTTGGCGGCCTGATCGGCAAGATTCTCTTGGGGGGAAATCCGTAGGTTCGCATACTCCTCTATAATCGGGCGCTTTAGTGCGACCTCCGATCGCATTTTTTCCAGCGGAACAGCGCGTTCATTCCGCCTCCAACTTAGTCTTGGTATCACCGACCCCGCTTGCCCGCCTTGCATGAGGAATCCTGACAGGTAGAGCCACTTCCTCAATTAACGTCTCGTCCGCATCGCTGGCTCGCGATCCATCCACACGTTTCGACACCGGGTGCTTTTTCAGCACCCTTTCGCCGGCCGGCTTCAACAACTTCGGCCCGGCTTCACCGAAAAGCCAGGGGTCAAACTGATCCGGTTCCAGAATGACCGGCATCTGATCGCGAACTTCGGCGGCAAATTTGTTCGGCGCTCCGATCATCATCGTACAGGAGCGTATAAGCTCGTTGGTGTCGGGGTTTCGCCACTCGTCCCATAGTCCGGCGATGGTCATGACAGATCCGTCACGGCGCGTGAAATAGTAGGGCTGCCGCCCATCGGAGGTATTCTTCCGCTCATAATAGCCGGACACGGGAATCAGGCAGTGCCTGCGTCCAAAAGATGAACGGAACAGCGGAATTGTTGCGACCGTTTCGACAGGCGCATTGAACGTCGCCGTATTGGTCGGCGCGATACCCAACTGCCACCAACCGGGAACCAGGCCCCAGCGCGTCGGCCCGAGCGTTCGCCTGCCGCGAACCAGCCGTACCGTGTTGACGGTATTGGTCGGACATATCTTGTACCGCGCCGGCATGTCGGTCCGTGGTGCCGGAGAGGTCAATCCATAGAGGTCGCGAATTTCCCTCCATGTAAAATGCTGAGTAAAACGTCCGCACATCCGCGTGATACTGCCTTGCATTGCGGGCTCTCGCCGAAACCGCTTTTCCGAAAGGATACAAACCCTATGGCTTGGTGAGCCGGGCCCCGAGCTCTTTCACCGTGGGCTCCTTCTCGGTGGTCGTTCCGTGCAGCGGTTTGCTGCTGTCAGGATCGAAATCGACGGTCGGGGCGTCAGTCAGTTCGACAATCTGCTCCAGCATGGCGCGTTTCGAAGACCGTTTGTTGTGTGGCGCAACCGCGTGGCGACCCATCGGCTTTGATAGTCGGCCCGCAATCTGATGGCGCACGATGCCACCGGCGAGCCTGGCCCTGATAATCGCTTCCAAGATATCGAAGTCGACCGGCTTGGTGACGTAGTCGTCCGCTCCCAGATCTCGGCCCTGCAACTCGCTGAAACGGCCGGACAACCCGGTCAGGAATAGGAACGGAATGCGGTTGAGCCGAGGCACACATTCATTCAGATTTGCCAGCACCTCGAAGCCGGAGATGTCAGGTAAACTCACATCACATAAGACCAAGTCCGGAATTCTCTTGAGAATTGCCGCTAGGCCCACACGGCCGTCATAAGCGATAACCGGGTTGAACCCCCGCTGGGAAAGTTCCTCCGCAATCAGCTTCGCGGTTTCACGATCGTCCTCAATGCAGAGGATTTTCTTTCGAACTTCCACCATGCCGGCCACCGCCATCGCTCCACGACATCGTGTGCCTTTACATGGTGGAATGCTGACGGAAGAACGGCGATCCGTAAACTGTGACAAAGCACAGGGATTTCTGTGATTAGTAACAACGGACCATCACATCTGGCGGAGCGTTCGGGAAACTTCCGGCAGTTTCACTCGCATCGACGCGTGTCTTATTTTGGCGGCAGCGGAATGCCTGACGAGAGGCTGCGCTGCTGGATTTCAGGGATATTGATCTTCACGCCATTGCCCATGACAATGTCTCCGGGCCGCTGATCCGCCGCGCAGGGGCCGAGCCACCTGGCCTCCATCGTCATCGTCATCTTGCCGCCCGGCAAGTCCTCGCTTTGTGACGTCACCGTCATTTTATATTCGCTGTCGAAACTGCCGGTGA
>JBKQRS010000445.1:0-2680 GCA_052143915.1 Bradyrhizobium sp. | reverse complement strand
GGCATCCAATAGCACGATCTCCTCATTGCCATTGACGGCAACGAGCTTGCGGTCGAGCCATTCATCCAGGACCGCACGCGGGCGTACATCCTTCGTGATCGAGGTGACGAGCGACTCAAAGGACGGCGAGTCGCCGTTCGCCGTGCGCGGCAGCGGCAGCGGATGGCCTTTGGAGTCGGTGAACTCCGGCGCGGCGAGCCAGCGGGCGATGATGGCGCTGGTGCGCGACAGCGTCGCAGGCGCCTCGTGCACCGGCGCTCCGGCGCCGCGCAGCTTCGCCACCTCCTTGCGGTGGATTCCGGTCAGCAGGCTGACGCGACTGTCGGTTTGCTCCTTTCCCTCCAATGCGAAGTCGTGCTCGGCGACGTTGACGAAGAGCTCGCGCAACAGCTGCGCCAGCGCAGGAAATGTCATGCCGCCGCGGATGCATAGCCGCACCAGCGGACGCAGCAGCCGCGCCAGCGGTGCATGCAGGTTTGCCGCGGCAATCGGCGGAGGCGAAGCCGGCTTCGACTTCCGGGAATTGGCATTCATGGCGAAATTGTAGCGGCCGGCGGCGTGGGACACAATCCCACTTTTTTATCAGAATTCGTTGACGTGTGAAAATTTCCCACGTATACGGGGCCATCGCATCAGGGGAACCCGACCCACGTCCGCACTTCCGATCCGTGCTTTCGGCCGATCCGCCGCAGCAGAAAGTCATCTCGCCCGGCGCGCCCGACGCGCGTCCATTGAGCCGATGCTGCCCGCGGTTGTTCGCAGCGTCACGTTCTTCCTCGCGCTCGCGGCGCCGTTCGCCGCCGCGCTTCTGATACGCTGACCGGAGCGCGCCGTATCATGCTCGCAGTGACCGAATCCAATCGCCGCTTGTCGGTGCTTCACATTTTCAAGATCTATTACCCCGACCTGTTCGGCGGGACTCTTTCCGTGATCCGCGACATTTGCGCGGGCCTGAAGGACAAGTTCGTCTTTGCCGTGTTGGCCTGCTCGAAGTCGGGCCAACAACGCAAGATCGTCGTGGACGGCGTACCGGTCGAGCGCGTGCGCTCGCTTGGCGATGTATTGTCGCTGCCTTTTGCGCCGACCTATCCATTGTGGTTGTGGCGCCGGATGGCCAAGCATGACCTGCTCGTGCTTCATGCGCCATTTCCGCTGGCCGATCTCGTGTTTGCCCTGGGATTCGGTCGCAACCGGCCATTGGTCGTGCACTGGCATGCGGACATCGTCACGCACGGGGCGTTCAGGCGGTTCGTGGAGCCGCTGATGCGCCGGACGCTGCGGCGGGCCGAAGCGATCATCGTGTCTGACGCCGCGCTCCTGAACGAGTCCCGCTTGCTGCAGGAGTTCGCCGAAAAGTGCCACGTTATTCCCTTTGGCGTCGACGTCTCGAAGTTTGACCGGCCGGCCGCGCGCCACCCTGACGGCGGGCGCGATCGCGGGCGGCTCGTGCTCGCCTGCGGACGTCTTGTTCCCTACAAGGGGTTCGACGTGCTGATCCGGGCCGCCGTCGGCCAAAGCTTCGAGGTCTGGATCGTCGGCGAAGGCCGCGAGCGGCCGCGGCTCGAGCAATTGATCAAAAGTCTCGGCGTTGCAGATCGCGTTCGCCTGCTTGGCTCCGTTCCCGACAGCGAACTCGTAAAACTGATGTACATCGCGAACGTCTTCGTCATGCCGTCGGTGACGTCAGCGGAAACCTTCGGGATGGTTCAACTGGAAGCCATGGCGGCAGGCCGGCCGATCATCAACACTTCGCTCGACACCGGTGTTCCAAATGTCGCGCGCCACGGGATCGAGGCGATCACCGTCCCGCCCGGCGACCACAAGAGACTGGCGGAAGCGATCGAAACCCTGGTCCGCGATCCCGAGCGACGCGCACGCATGGGCCGCGCCGCAAGGCAGCGTGCCGAGCTGCAATATTCCACCGATGCCTTCAGAGGCGGAATCGAGGCGGTCTATCGCAATGCCCTGGCCGGCAAGGCGGAAAGCCTGGCGGTCCAGGCCGTACGATCCGGGACGACCGGGCTGGTCGGCGTGACCCGGATTGCGGCCGCGCTGGCCTGGTCCGATATGCGCCACCGATATGTTCGCTCGCTTCTGGGTCCGTTCTGGATGTCGATCCAGATGGCCATCATGGTTGCGGTGCTGGGATCCGTGATCGGCCACCTGTCCAATACCAGCGCGCTTGCGCGTCTTCCGATGCTCGCGCTCAGCCTGACGGCCTGGACTTTTCTGAACGGGGCGATTCTCGACGCGACGACGGCGCTGCAAGGTTCGGCGAGTCTCATCAAGGATCGCGCCTTGCCGCCGATCGTCTTCTTGCTGCAAGGAACTTTCCGGCAGGGGTTGTTCGCCCTGCACAATGCTTGCGTGCCGCTGATCCTCTGGCTGGTCCTCGTCCGCTCCGATGTCGGAGGCGCCGTGGCCGCTATTCCGGGCCTTGTGCTGTTCGTCGCTTTCGCCGTCAGCCTTAGCCTCGTCCTCGGGGTGCTGGCGACGCGATACCGGGACATCAGGCCGATGGTCGAATCGACGCTGACGCTCGCATTCCTGTCGTCCCCGATCGTCTGGACGCCGGAGATGATCAATCGGAATTCGAGCGTCACGCGGCTCAACCCGCTGACGCACCTGTTCGCCGTCTGGCGCGATCCGTTGGCGACCGGCCATGTTGCCATGACCAGCG